>CAYGGD010000008.1:0-8194 GCA_964349315.1 uncultured Muribaculaceae bacterium | reverse complement strand
TTTACGCGCAATCTGATATCATTTAATTACGGATACAACTGGAGAAGAGGAGAGAGGTTCTTTTATATGTTTAACCCTATTCAGCTGAATGTTGTTCGTCTTTCCGATATGAATCCGCAATTTTACGAATCTCTTATGGATCCCTTTTTAAGAAATTCGTACAGAAACCATTTTGACTTTGGAACTGGAGCGACACTCTTTTATACAACAGATGCCTCCGCAATACCGAAAGGCTCACACTTCTATTTAAGATGGAGTAATGATATTGCCGGCAATATTTTGAGTCTCCTTAACTCAAAATTAGATTCGGACACAACAGGTGCAAAATTAATCTGGAACACACCTTATGCTCAGTATCTTAGAAGTGATTTAACTATTGGATACACACATAAACCCTTCTCCTCATACTCTATTGCCACCCGATTTAATATCGGAATAGGGCATGCCTATGGTAACTCCAGAGCTCTACCGTTTGAGAAGTTGTTTTATGCAGGTGGAGCAAATAGTTTAAGAGGATGGCAGGCCAGATCCGTTGGCCCGGGTTCTGCTCCTGTTGACACTACTTTTTCAATCCCAAATCAGACGGGAGATATTAAAATTGAACTTAACGCTGAATACAGGTTTAATATGTTCTGGAATTTTGAGGGGGCATTTTTTATTGATGCCGGCAACATATGGACATTAAAAAGAGAGCAAGGTGGAGAGAGTGGTCTTTTTCGAATTGGTGATTTTTACAAAGATATAGCAATGAACTGGGGCGTAGGTGTCAGACTTAACCTTGAGTTCGTTATATTGCGTTTAGATTTGGGTATGATTATGAGGGACCCTCTCAGAAAAGAGTGGATTGGCCCCTCAAAATGGTTTAAACAAGATACTTACTCACTTCAGTTTGGAGTAGGATATCCTTTCTGATTTTGTATTACTTCTCAAAGTATAGTGTTCCGAAGAAGTCAGGTCTGTGAAAATCAGGTCTCTCTGTGCTAATCGGATTCCAGGATAAATAGTGCCTTTCAGGAAGATCGTCTCCGCATTTATAGAAATTAGCTCTTACATATCTCCCCGGCAGCGGTTCAAAACTATTTAATGAAAAAAGCCTGAGAGGGATAGCGATAGTTATAGACCACTCAAAATCACCCTCTTTTGTGCCGAATCCCTCTCTTCCAAGAGACGACTCTCTTCTTATAAGAGAGGTGACAGAGGTGTCGAACCTGGTTCGGTTTCTTCTGTCGGGCCCTCCGGCAAATGTTCCGACCCCGATGCAGTTAAGTTCCAGATTGTAATAGAAGGAGTCATCGTCAGATAAAGAGATAAAAAACTCTATACAAGAGTCTTTGTATGGTGCAGATCCTTCGTCAGAGGCATAAAAAGCACGGATGTATTTCTCTCTTACCTTGTATTGTAAATAAATTTCGTCATTGGAATAGGCAATCCGAAAACTGACCTCCGGTTTATATGGAAAGGCCTCCCAATTTAGCTGATCAAGAGCATTAAACGGAATATTAAGACTATCCATCATCTTCTCAACCAGCTTAACCGGCGGATTTTTACAGGGAAATGAGACTCTTTTAACATTAATCATTCTGCCGGAAGAGATTAAAGGAACAAACAGCAGGAGCGCCAGAATTAATTTTTTTACTGCCATCTTATTTATTGATTGATTGATGTGCTCCTTACCTTATAACCTGATAAACCGTAGTATAATATATATAGGTATATTGGAAGGGCAATCCAGTATGAATTCTGAGCCCCAACAGCATCTTTCATAAAACCATATATTGTAGGAATTACCGCACCTCCCGCGATGGCCATTACAAGCAGCGATGATCCGCTTTTGGTAAAACGGCCAAGATCAGCAATAGCAAGAGGCCACAAAGCAGGCCACATTAATGAACAGCCAAGAGCCATAAGAGCAACAAACCAAATGGAGATTTCAGCAGGAGTCAGCACAACGAGTATTGCGCCGGTGATACCAAGAATTGAGCAAATTATCAGAGCATTAGATTGACTTAGATACTTAGGAATAAACAAAATACCGCAAATGTATCCGATAACCATTCCAACCGGAGATATCATAGCATATCTTGATGCATTCTCAAGATTAAGCCATGTTGCATAATCGACCAATGTGCCGAGTGCAACTGTTTCAACACCTACATATAAAAAGAGGGCTATTGCTCCCAAAAGAAGATGAGGAAACTGCCAAATTGATGATTTGTTTGCTGCATAAGGGCAATCTTCCTGATTATCAGAATCTTCTCCAACTGCTTTCACTTCTGGTAGTGGAGCCATCATAGAGAGTACTCCTAAAAAAAGAAAAACACCCACAATTATATAAAAGGGAAGGTAAAGGTCGGAGATTAATGTATCAGTGGTGTTTTTGCCGATGACAAATGCTAAAAAAACAGGAGCAACAGGCCATGCAAGCTTATTGCAAATTCCCATTATCGACATTCTTTTAGCTGCACTCTCCATAGGACCGAGAATGGTTATGTATGGATTAACCGATGCCTGCAGAAATGTGTTTCCTATTCCGCTAAAAAAAGAGGCTACCAGAAACAGAGAAAAACTCTCCATTTTAGCAGAAGGGATAAAGAGCGCAAAAGCAATAGCAAAAAGCAAAAAGGAGAGAGACATGGTCCTTTTGTACCCAATTTTTGCTATTGTAAGCGATGCCGGATAACCAAAAATGATAAAAGTAGAGAATGTTGCAGCAAGAATAAGATATGACTCTCCTGAAGAAACACCAAGTGTGCTGTTGAGTACAGGAATAAGAAAAGAGTTTATTCCTAATGCAAAACCAATCGCAAAAAACATCATTCCTATAAACATAATAGGAATAATCAGACTTTTTTGTTTATTCATTTTTAAGTATTTAAGTTATATTATCAATTCTTACTCAACATGATATCTTACAAACAGCTCAATAGCCTGGTATTCGGCCATACCCAATTTATCAAAGAGAACTGCAGTATTGTGGTTTCTCTCTTCTGCCCGAAGCCAGAACTCTCTTTTATCAGATCCCGGGAAAAGTGGTCTGTCTTTCTGAGACTGATGCTTAAAAATTGCTTCTCTTTTAATATTAACCTCTTCAGGACTCAAAGGAACGGCCATATCTGCATCAGCCACATCCCACTCTTGCCATGCTCCTCTGTAAAGCCATACTCTGCAGTCTTTTATCCACTCTTCCTGCTTAAGTTCATCAAGGGCAGTTAGAATGGCCTGAAGACAAACCCTGTGAGTTCCGTGAGGGTCACTTAAATCACCGGCAGCATAAACTTGATGTGGTTTAACCTTGCTTAAAAGAGCTTTAACAATTTCAATATCTTCCTGGGCAATAGGTTTTTTCTTTACTCCGCCTGTTTCGTAAAACGGCATCTCCAGAAAATGAACTCTCTCTTCCGGAATTTTTAGATACCTACACGCTGCTTTTGCTTCGCCGCGTCTGATTGCTCCTTTAACCTCTCTTATATTAGCAGAGTCAGGTTCTCCGGGGTGTTTTTCACTCAGTTCCTTAAGTGCATCTGAATATACTTTATTACTGAGGGCGACATCAAACCCATAAATATCTGAGCTATCTCTCAGAAAATCAAGGAATCTGATAGCATCATGATCAAATACTGCGATATTTCCTGAAACCTGATAAGCCAAATGTACCTCGTGCCCATGTTCTGCTAGTCGGGCAAGAGTTCCTCCCATAGAGATTACATCGTCGTCAGGGTGGGGTGAGAATATAATAACTCTCTTAGGGAATGGAGTAGCTCTTTCTGGTCTGGTTGAATCATCTGCATTGGGTTTTCCACCCGGCCATCCTGTAATGGTGTGCTGAAGATCATTGAATACCTTAATATTAATTTTACTCGCCGGACCTTTTTCTGTAATCAGGTCACTCATACCATTATCGTTGTAGTCACGGTCTGTAAGCTTAAGAATAGGCTTGTCAAGTTTTTTGCATAACCAGAAAACAGATTTTTTCGTAAGCTGATCAGTCCACTCGCAAGGGCCTGTTAGCCAAGGTGTTTTAATTCGAGTAAGTTCCTCTGCAGCCGGGAAATCGACAACAACCTCCAGGTTTCCGTGGTTTTGAAGATACGATACGGGAGTTTGTTCATTAATTGTTCCCTCAACCAGTTTGGCTATAGTGGGAGCTTTACCTTCACCCCAGGCAAGGAAGAATACTTTTGAAGAAGAGAGAATTGTCTCAATGCCCATTGTGAGAGCATGAAACGGAACATACTCTACTCCAAAAAATTCTGAAGCAGATGAGATTCTGGTATTATAGTTGAGCGTTATCAGACGGGTGCGGGAGTTATAGTGAGATCCGGGTTCGTTAAAACCCATATTCCCTAGTATAATGATATCAATTCCACCCAACGAAGAAATTTTCTCTTCGTAGCTGATGCAGTAATTATGAACATCGTCCTTGGAGACTTCACTGTCTAGACAATTAATATTCTCTATCGGGATATCGATATAATCTAAAAGATACTCCTTAAGGAATCTGTAATGACTTTGCAGCTCATTTTTATTGAGTGGCCAGTATTCGTCCACAGTAAATATGTGGACATTTTTGAAACTCAGATCACCTGACTTATAGAGTTTTACCAACTCTTCGTAAACCTGAATCGCTGATGATGAGGCACTCAGAGCTAATACACAAGGTTGATTTAGCTTCTCTTTATCACTGATGTGAGTAGCAATCTTTTTTGCTACCAACAGACTCGCTTTATCGGAGTCTTCAAAAATAGATACCGGAATTTTTTCGTATCTTTTTGTAAAATCGGTATTATTTATCATTTCTTAAATTTTTAGCGTTATGATATTGACCGGAGTGCTTTTTGTATGGCAATAAGTTGTTTTAATAAAGACTCCAGATTACTTAGTTTAAGCATGTTTGCCCCATCAGAAAGGGCTTTGGGGGGGTCAGGATGGGTTTCGATAAAAATTCCATCTGCACCTGAAGCGATTCCGGCCCGGGCTATTGTAGAGATCAACTCTGGTCTGCCACCTGAAACGCCTGTGTTTTGGTTCGGTTGCTGAAGACTGTGAGTTACATCTAAAATCACAGGATAGCCAAATTCTTTCATTTCAGGGATAGCACGAAAGTCGACAATAAGATCTGTGTATCCGAACTGTGTCCCTCTTTCGGTAAGCATAATTTTGTCATTGCCACATTTTAGTACCTTTTCGGCTGCGAATTTCATGGCTCCCGGTGAGAGAAACTGTCCTTTTTTAATATTAACAAATTTGCCGGTATGTGCTGCAGCTTCGAGTAAATCTGTCTGACGGCAAAGAAAAGCCGGTATCTGAAGTATATCTGCATTATAAGATGAGGCCAATGCCGCCTCAGAAGGGTTATGTATATCTGTTACAAAGGGAACCTGAAGTGATTCTCTTATCTCAGAGAGTATCTCCAGCGCTTTTTCATCACCAAGACCTTTAAATGAATCACCTTTCGATCTGTTAGCCTTCCGGTAAGATGCCTTAAATATAAAAGGTATTGAAAGCTTTTCGGTCAGAGACTTTATTTCTGATGCGATTCTATATGTAATTTCCTTATTTTCAACAACACAAGGCCCTGCTATAAGAAAAAAATTACCCGACCTGGTCTCTTTAATATATTGAATTTTATCCAAGTTTGTCATATTGCAAAATTAGGCAAAAACAATTAATTATTATATTTTTTCCATAATGACGTGAGCCTTTTTTTAATTTCATCCTCTTTTGAGTTAGAAGCTGGCTTGTAAAAAATACTGTCTACCAATTCTTTAGGCAGGAAATCTTGCTCAACGAAATTGCCGGGGTAGGAGTGAGAGTATTTGTAATCTTTCCCGTAATCAAGAGTTTTCATAAGTTTTGTCGGAGCATTTCTCAGATGGAGCGGAACAGGTAAGTCTCCACTGTTTTCAACTTCAGCCATCGCAGCATCTATCGCCATATAGGAGGAGTTACTTTTCGGAGAAACTGAAAGGTATATAGCTGCTTGAGAGAGAATAATCCTCGCTTCGGGCATTCCTATTTTATGGACCGACTCAAAGCAGGCCTGAGCAAGAAGAAGAGCATTAGGGTTTGCGAGACCAATATCTTCGGAAGCAAGAATTATCATTCTTCTTGCAATAAATAGGGGGTCTTCGCCTCCTGAAAGCATCCGTGCCATCCAATAAAGAGCAGCATTAGGGTCGGAACCTCTAATGCTTTTTATGAATGCAGAAATAATATCGTAGTGCTGCTCTCCGTTTTTATCGTACACTGCAATATTCTCTTGGAGAGCATGTGTAACAGTATTGTTATCTATTATAATAGTATCTTCTTTCTCATTTGTAAAGTAGATAATCTCTATAATATTTAGTAATTTCCTTGCGTCACCTCCGGAAAACCGATATAGAGCATCTCTCTCATTAATTACAAACTTTTTTTTGTATAAAAGAGGATCATCGTTTATTGCACGGTCGATTAGTATATCAAGATCCTCATTTTCTAGATGTTTTAACACAAAAATCTGACATCTTGAAAGGAGTGGGGTAATAACTTCGAATGAGGGGTTTTCTGTAGTAGCACCTATAAGAACAACAGTACCATCTTCAACGGCACCGAGGAGAGCATCCTGCTGGTTTTTGCTGAATCTGTGGATTTCATCAATAAACAGAATAGGTCGCTTCTTATTAAAAATACTGCCGGCTTTATGCTTGACAATAATTTCCCTTAAATCTTTCACTCCGGAGTTAATAGCCGATAACGAGTAAAAAGGACGTTCGAGCTGAGTCGCGATAATTCTGGCAAGAGTCGTTTTTCCGACACCCGGAGGTCCCCAAAGAATAAAAGAACTCAGATTCCCGCTTTCGACCATTTGATTAAGTACAGATCCTTTTCCAACCAGATGGGACTGTCCAACATATTCATTTAGTCTTCTGGGTCTTAGTCTTTCAGGGAGGGGAACTCCCTCAGATGCATTTAACATAATATAAATTGTGTTACTATTCTCGTCTTCTTAGCTGTCGGATGATTCTTGATATAACTCTGTCGATAGATTGATCAGGCTCAATGATGTTATAGTCTTCCCAAAAGTTTTCGTCAGTAAAATCATTGACTCTGTTAGATATTATATCTCTTGGTCTGATTCTGTTCTGCTGATCGATTCTTCTTTCGTTTTCTGAAATATCTGTGATAGCTATTTCGGAGTATATAGTATAGAGACTTCTGAACCATTTACGATCCCATCGAGCATTAAACTTTACCTCTGTCCTGGAATAGTCAAAGTGCCAGATATTATCTATCTCTTTAAAGTTAACAAGATATTCCGCACTCAATACATCCATATTCAATGATGCAGGCTTTCTCCTGACAAAATAGGAATTTGCATTTTCCCTGTTTTCTACATTCATTGAAAATTCTACTCGACCTATAGCCAACGATTCTGCATCAATAAAAACGCGCCCTCTGAAATAGATTTCCGGACCTTTGTTGGTTTCGTCAAACTCTATTACATAAAAGAATTTATCGTCAATTGTTACAGGGTCTGTAAATTTAAAGGTATAAACATGCTCCATTGTCATAACATCGGTTCCCAGAAAAGGATCCTTAACCACATCTAAATTCAGGGCAGATGTGGGACCTCCCTGAAATTTAACCATTAGAGTATCAATTCTCGCTACATCATAATTCCCTCTTGCTTTATAGATTCCAATCTGATCAGCTCTGTAGCCGGAGTATGCTGCTTTGTTAATATCCAGAACGGCCTCATTAATAGAGACATAATTATTACCTTTTTTAATCATCTCTCTGTAAAAAGCGGTCATTTGCAGAGGTTTCTGACTATAATTTTTATCTACCCGAGAGAGAGCCATTCTTACTATCGATGCAGCATCCTGGGGCCTTATAGTAACAGGCCTTAAAGTGATAACCGATTGCTCAAGGTATATGGGAAGTTCTCTGTGACCAAAATCAGAGAGAGCAATTCTTTTTGATCTGAATCCAAGATACGACACCATAATAGTGTCTGCTTCAGTGTTTAAGGGTATTTTTAAAACAAATACACCGTCGTCATTTGTTACATTACTGATGTTTGTGGACAACAGCTGAACTGAAGCAAAACTAAGAGGTCTTTTTGCAGAACCGTCAAATACTCTGCCGGTAACAGAGATAAACTCCTGAGAAAAGGCAGAGGATATTAAGAAAAAAAATGATAATATTGAAAGAA
>CAYGGD010000007.1:0-30328 GCA_964349315.1 uncultured Muribaculaceae bacterium | reverse complement strand
GATATAATTGATTTTGTTTTGGTTTTAGTGCTGCTTTATCAGGCATACAAACTGATAAAGGGAACGGCTGCTATGAGAATTTTTATCGGTATCATTGTCTTTTACTTTTTGTGGCTTTTGGTTAGGGCTCTAAATATGCAGTTGTTGAGCGCAATTTTGGGGCAGGTAATGGGTGTAGGGGTTTTAGCCCTAATTATACTTTTTCAGCAGGAGATCCGACGCTTTTTCCTTCGGATGGGTACAAAGTATATGGACTCGGGTCACAATTTTAAGTTTTTTACGCTGCTGTTCGGCAGTAAAATTAAGGCACCCGGCAGTGAGGCTCTTAATGAAATAACTCAGGCATGCCGGAGAATGTCTGAGATGGAAACCGGAGCCTTGATTGTCCTTGCCAAAAGTTCGTCACTCGATTTTGTAATAGAGAGTGGAGACCGCTTAGATGCAAGAATAAGCCGCCGTTTAATTGAAAATATATTTTTTAAAAACGCTCCAATGCACGATGGTGCTGTTGTAATCTCTGCCTCAAAGATTGTTGCCGCCCGTTGCACTCTGCCAATATCAGATAATCCCGAAATTGCGGCTAACTTTGGTATGCGGCACAGAGCTGCCGTTGGTATTACAGAACAATCTGACGCCGATGCTATTGTAGTTTCTGAAGAGACGGGAGACATCTCCTATATCTCTAATGGAGAGATACAAAAAGTTGGCAGTATTTCAGAACTGAGGGTTATAATCGAAAGATCTTATCAATAGTTAACAGATATGAACAGTAAAGAGAGAACGGAAAGTAAACTTGGATTTGATAAGATCAGAGCAATGGTTCAGTCGCTTTGCTCTTCAGAAGCAGCTAAGAGAATGGTTGCCGAAGCAGAGTTTACCGATAACCATTCTATTGTTAGCGAGAATCTCTGCCTTACAGACGAAATGCGGGTTATTTCTATGCTGGAAACCGGCTTTCCTGATAGCGGGTATGTAGATATTTCTCACTTTCTTATTCAGCTTGAGCATACTTCGTACTATTTAGATCTGTTGTCGATATCAAAATTAAGGACAGCTCTGGATACACTAAGGCTAATATCGCATTTTTTCAAAAATAGCAGCGATGATAAATATCCCGGTCTTAAACAGTTGATTAAACCTTTAGTTTTATTTCCAGAGGTAAGCCGGAGGATTGATTCTATTATCGACCGTTTTGGAGAGGTAAAGGATAATGCGAGTGACGATCTCTATTTAATCAGAAAGGCAATAAAAGAGAAGGAGGGAGCGATATCCCGCAAGATAAACTCTTTGCTTAAAATTGGGCAACAGGAGGGAATAATCGACTCAGATTCTACTGTGTCGGTTAGAGAGGGAAGAATGTTACTGCCTGTTTCGGCATCAAACAAGAAAAAAATTCCCGGTTATGTCGTAGATGAGTCGGCATCGGGAAAGACTCTCTATATTGAACCGATGGAGGTTGTTGAGTTAAATAATCTTGTAAAAGAGCTCCATTTTGCCGAACAAAGGGAGATTTTAAAAATATTGGTACAGTTTTCCGATTTTTTAAGACCATACCGTGAAGAGCTTTTGGTTTCTGCCGAGATATTAACCAGGATAGATTTCATCTGGGCAAAAGCGAGGTTTGCAATCTCTATAGGCGCAGGAAAACCAGTAATATCACAAAGTAAAGAGTTAAATTTAAGAAATGCCCGTCATCCTTTGTTAGAGAGAGCTTTGGCTAAAGAGGGGAAAAAGATGGTGCCTCTTACATTTACTCTCAACAAGGACAAACATATTTTGCTTATATCCGGACCGAATGCAGGTGGAAAATCGGTTTGCCTTAAGACGGCGGGGCTTTTACAATATATGCTACAATGTGGTTTTCTTGTACCTGCCTCAGAAAGTTCGGAAATTTCTCTTTTCGACTCGGTGTTCATTGATATAGGAGACGAACAATCACTCGAGAACGACCTTAGTACATACAGTTCGCACCTGCTTAATATGAAAAACATACTTAAGGATGCAACTGCAAACTCTCTTGTTTTGATAGATGAGTTTGGCGCCGGTACCGAACCTACTGCCGGAGGGGCCATAGCAGAGTCGATACTCGAACAGATAGAGCAGATCGGATGCTTTGGAATAATAACCACTCACTATGGAAATCTTAAGTTTTATGCAAGCGGGAGCAGAGGTGTAATTAACGGGGGGATGCAATTTGATGTCCAAAATATTAAACCTCTTTTTAAGTTGGAAATAGGAACTCCCGGCAGCTCTTTTGCGTTTGAACTGGCACGAAAAATGGGGTTGCCGGAGTCAATAGTAAAAGGTGCCGAGCAAAAAGCGGGATCAGATTTTGTTGATATGGAGCGCCATCTGAAAAAAATTGCTCGAAACAGAAGAGCATGGGAGGAACGGCTTGCCAAAATCAAGAGTACCGATAAAACTCTCGAAAATATTACAGACCGTTACCAAAAGGAGCTGTCAGAGATTAAACTGTTAAAGAAGGAGATTTTAACTAAAGCTCAGGAGGAGGCCTCTGCAATATTAGATGCTGCAAATAAAAAGATAGAGTCGACAATTAAAGAGATAAGAGAGAGCCAGGCCGATAAGGAGAAGACTAAAATTCTCAGAAAAGAGATTTTATCTTTTGCAAAAGAGATACAAGACATTTCAAACGAGGCTGTAGACGATAAAATTGAGCGAAAAATGGAGCAGCTTATAAGGCGAAAGGAGAGGAGAGAGCAAAAGAAAAAGGAGCCGGTAAAACTCATAAACAACTCTACTGCAAAAACATATCAGCAGCCGCTTAAACAAGGCGATAAGGTAAAAATAAAGGGAGGAGATATTATCGGCGAAATCTTGAAAATTGAGGATAAGTATATAAGTGTAGCAATCGGATCTGTAATAAGCAGACTTTCACCTTCAAAAATAGAGCGTTTATCGGGTAATGAGTTTTCTGAATTGTCGAAATCGGCTGGTCGGAAAACCTTTTCAGTTTCGGAGAGTGCAGGTATTTCGCAACGAAAACTTGAGTTTAAGCCTCAGATTGATGTCAGAGGCGAGAGGTTAGAGCAGGCAATTGAGATTGTTACAAGATTTATTGATGATGCTCTTATGGTTGGGGTTTCAGAGGTAAAGATACTTCATGGCAAAGGTAATGGAGTTCTCAGAGAGGAGCTTCGCAAATATCTTAAAACGATGTTCGGAATAACCAATACAAGGGACGAACTACTTGAAATGGGAGGTTCCGGCATAACTGTTGTCAAATTAGATTTGTAAATTATACTTGAATTATGATAATAAATAAACTATTTAAACTATCTCTTTTTGTTTTAGTTGTTTCGATGTCTCTCTCTTGCAGTAATAAAGAGAAAGAGGCCGAAGAGATTGCAGTAACATTTTTGGATTCGTACTTTAAAACAGATTACGAAACAGCTGCTGAACTATGTACTCCTGAGCTGGCTGATGAAATTATTACCTCCTTTAAATCACTCGAAGCTATGGAAAAAGGGGTAAGAGATATGATTCTCAAACAGACATCAATGATTAAAACTGAAATTACAGATGTAGTTCCCTCTTCGGGAAAAGATTCTATGATTGTCTCCTATAAGGTTATTCTGCCGGAATTTCCTAAAGGAATGCAGAATCGCCTTATTTTGGTGAAAAGTGATAACAGCTGGAAAGTTAGCGGTTTCGGAGAATGATCTGGCAATTTATCAGATTCGGATTAGTAGGATTGTCCGGGATTTTTGTAGACTTCGGCATAACCTGGCTTTTGAAAGAGAGAGCCGGGATAAATAAATATATTGCCAATGCTGTAGGCTTTTTAACTGCTGCAACCACAAACTACATACTAAACAGAGTATGGACGTTCTCAAGCACCAATCCTGAAATAGCAAGGGAGTATTTTTTATTTTTAATTATTTCTGTAGCCGGACTTGCTATTAACTCATTAATATTATGGATTTTAACTGAAAAGGTATCGGTG
This sequence comes from uncultured Muribaculaceae bacterium, assembly GCA_964349315.1. Taxonomy (GTDB): domain Bacteria; phylum Bacteroidota; class Bacteroidia; order Bacteroidales; family UBA932; genus Bact-08. The sequence goes on along the minus strand of CAYGGD010000007.1, from coordinate 26,361 downwards.
CCGATGCTTGTCGGTAAAGAGAAGATAAAGTTTTATCTTGCCAAACTTATTGCTACGGGAGTTGTTACAATATGGAACTTTCTAATGAATTACTACTTCACCTTCTCGTAAATTTTTGATATGATTTTTTTGACAGATACACATACTCACAGTAACTTTTCGCCGGACAGCACAATGTTGGCCAAGGAGGCAGCAACAGAAGCAAAAAAGAGAAATTTAAAGGGAATTGCATTTACCGACCATCTCGACCTTAATGCTCCGGGAGAGGATGACCGTTTTACCTTTGATCCTGCTCTGCAGCAAAACGAGGTGGAAAGAATCCAGAAATTATTTGATATTGAAATTTACAAGGGAGTTGAGATAGGATTACAGCCCGATAATTTAACGGAAAGCCGTGATTTTGTCTTAGGCAACCATTTCGACACCGTTATAGCATCTGTCCATTTTGTAGACGGTCTTGATCCGTACAGAGGCAGTTACTACGAAGGAAAAACAGAGATTCAAGGCTATGGAAGATATCTGGAGTTGATAGCACAATTAATTGAGCAATTTGGCGATTTCGATATTTTGGGCCACTACGATTACATAGCAAGATATGCTCCTTATAAAAACAGGACAATCTATTATTCGCAATATTCTGATTACTTCGAATATATTCTTAAGTATTTGGCTTACAATGGTAAAGCACTTGAGATTAATACAAATACATACAGAGCAAGAAACGGCTTGGCACCGGAGCTCGATGTAAATGTGTTAAAGCAATTTGCCAGGTTTGGAGGAGAATTTATTACGCTGGGTTCAGATGCTCACTCAGCTGACAGAATAGGAGAAGGATTCGAAAAATACGGAGCCATTATTAAGAATTGTGGCTTTTCGTATATAACTCATTATAAAGAGAGAAAACCGGTTCCTGTAAAAATTTAGTCTTTTTTAAGTGCCTCAATTCTTTTTTTTCTCTCCCTTGACGGTACTCCGGAAATTCTTAAATATCTGTCGAATTGCTCAATAGTAAGCAGTTTCTCAAAGGCGTCTTCGGTTTTTGTCTGCCATTTCTTTTGAACATCCCTGTAGCTTTCGGGATTTTGCATTCCCCCTTTTCTCATTCTCTCAAACTCGTCCATTACTCCGGCAATATTGGTTTGTAAAACGGAGTCTACCATAAACAGTTGATAATCGTTAAGCTTAAGTTCACGAAGGAGCCGGTCTGCCTGTTCGGAGGCAATTTCTACAGGCGTTTTTTGCACCTGATTAGGATCCTGAGCGAATGTAAAAATGGTTAAGAAAAGTAAAAAAGAGATGAGTGTAATTTTAAGATTGATTGACATATGGCACTTTTTAATACAAAATTAATATTATATTTGTCATAAACAGAAAAATATCAAGAATGAAGAGAAACTTTTTAACCGCAGCAATGGCTGCAATTTTTATGCTCACCTTGCCTGTTGAGGCAGAGTCGTGTACAAACATACTTGTAACTAAGGGGGCTTCTAAAGATGGGTCGGTAATGGTTACCTATGCCGCAGATTCACATCAGCTTTACGGAGAGCTTTATCAGCATAAGGGCAAGTCGCACGCTCCGGGAACAATGATCGATATTTATGAATGGGATACAGGGAAATTCCTTGGAAAAATTCCGCAGGTTCCGGTTACCTACTCTACAATGGGTAATATGAACGAGCATCAGCTGATAATTGTAGAATCAACTTTTGGCGGACGCAGAGAACTGGTTGATACTACCGGTATAATGGATTATGGTTCACTTATTTATTTGACTCTTCAAAGGGCAAAAAGCGCAAGAGAGGCTATAGATGTCATTACAAATCTTATTAAGGATTACGGATACTTCTCATCAGGTGAATCTTTTTCGATAGCCGATAAAGATGAGGTGTGGCTTCTTGAGTTGATAGGAAAGGGCACTAAAATGGTTGATGGTGTAAATGTAAACAAAGGGGCTGTTTGGGTAGCTGTAAGAATTCCTGATGGCTATATTTCGGCTCATGCCAATCAGGCGCGCATCACAACTTTCCCGAAAAATGATCCAGAAAACTGCATCTACTCACCAGATGTAATCTCTTTTGCCCGTGAAATGGGATACTATAACGGTTCAGATAAAGATTTCAGCTTTTCTGACACCTATGCACCTCTTACTTTCAGTGGAATGAGAGGATGCGAAGGAAGAGTATGGGCTGCGTTCAATATTTTAGGCAAAGGAATGATTGGTGACAAGCCATACACCTATTACGAAGATTATGCTTCGGGCCACAATCCGAAAAACAGAATGCCTTTATACATAAAGCCGGCAGAAAAGGTAACCTTAAAAATGGTTGCCGATGCAATGCGTGATCATTACAAAGGAACAATACTTGATATGACTCAGGATATCGGAGCCGGAGGACACGCTCTGCCATACAGATGGAGACCTCTTACTTTTGAGGTGGACGGTGAAAGATATTATAACGAGAGAGCTATAGCAACCCAGCAGACCGGATTTTGGTTGCTCGGACAGGCGAGAAGCTGGTTGCCGGACGAAATTGGAGGAATTCTGTGGTTTGGTGTTGATGATGCAGCAACCTCTGCTCTTACTCCGATTTATTCAGCTTCCTACGAAGTTCCTGAGTGTTTCCGCGTAGGTAATGGTAATATGACCACTTACTCTCCGACATCTGCTTTCTGGATCTTTAACCGTGTAGCTAACTTTGCATACCTAAGATACGATATGATATCTGCAGATGTTAAAATAGCTGTAGACAAACATGAATTAACAGCTCTCGAAAGAGTACCTGCAATTGACGCAGCTGCGTTGGCGCTTTACAAGGAGTCGCCGCAAAAAGCGAGAGAGTTTCTTACAGACTATTCAGTCAGCACAGCTCAGCAACTTTTTAATACATGGGTAGAGCTTGACAGATATCTGCTGGTTAAATATATTGATGGCAACGTTAAACGGGAGAGCGCTCCCGGATGTTTCCTTGATAACGGCAGCGGTAAAAACATACCGGCATCTCCTATGTTTCCGGGTTACTCGGAGCGTTGGAAAAGAGCTGTTAAGGAGGATGCCGGAGATAGACTAAGGGTTATTGAAGTGGAATAAAACTAAGGTTTTTCCACTTTCCCGATAAATAGAATAGTGCCGGTGGAGTTTTCTGTTATTGCAAACAAGAAAGGTCTGTCGGCCCTAAATTCCGGAGTGGGAGAAGGCATAGATGTCAGTTCCATCTCAACAGATGTAACGGCAGCGGCCTCGCTCCCCTCTTCATTTACCTCAATTGCAGTTTTCTGAAGGACCTTTGATATGAAAAGTCTTAAGGGATGAGTGTTGGCAATGCCGGAGAAATCGGCTCTTTTGGAATCGAACGGAATATCCATTCCCATGCCGATAAGAATGTCGTTTAACTCAATTTTGTAGTCGAACTTAAATCTGGGGAGAAATACCTTTACCTTTCTGGGTGTCGGTTTTGTAGATAATTGGAGCCACTCTTTATCCTGTTGTAGAATTTCATAAAGATCACTCAGTGTGTAGCCCTGCTCCGGAAGAATCAGTGACATACTATATGCTTTGTTGCCGTATAAAAGAGATATTGCTCTGTATTTTTCTTTGCTTAAAAAAGGACATGAGATCTCGGTGTTCATCATCGGAACATCTTTAGTGTTTCCGTCAGCTGCGTAGAATGGTAAATTTCTTGTTTTATCCGGATCGAAAGGCTCTGTCCAGGGTGCCTTAAAGTAGAGGGCATTCATTAAAAACATTACTGTTGCCGGGTCAATCTCCTCAATCATAGAATCTATCATGCCATTGGTTGATGCAGAGCACCATTCATTAATAATATCAACAGAAGATGGTTTGGCAAAGTCGAGCTGCGCGATTGCAGCATTAAACCAGATTCGGTTAAGTGCCTGGAAACTCTCCAGTAAACTTATGTTATGGTTGTACCATATTGCATTAGCAATTGATAGTTTTACCCTGGAGTCTGTTTTCGGAAGGGCTTTAATCATTTTTTGGAAATAGCCGTTAACCTCTTCCGGGGTGTATTGACTTAACCCCAAAAAAACCTGCATCTGCTCTTTAGTCTCATTTTTTGCTCCGTTCCAGGTCATTGCAAGAGCAATGTTTAGGCTCAGCGGAGAAATCATTACATTATCCGCTTTACCTGTCTCTTTTTCAATTTTGTCAATTTTGGCAAGGATGGTTAAAGCACTGTTGTTTGTTTCGGTTGCTGCTTTAGTTTCGGCTGCAGTAAGTTCAATAACAATTGGTTCAGACTTGTCTGTGCCCCTGTTCTCCTTTTGGCAAGAGAGGATACCCGATAAAGTAGCTGCGAGAAATATTAGACCCCATTTCATAATAAGAGTGATTTAAATAAATATAAATGCAGGGGTAGGTAGGTATTACACGACTAATTGCAAATGTAATTATTATTTTTTTATTTGTATATCTTTGTGTTGTAAACTTTTTTTTATGCCTTACGAGAAAATTGTTAAAAATATTTATGAATCGCTGATAAATTATGCCGGAGAAGGTAAAGTTGCTGACTATATACCGGCTCTCTCAAAGGTTAACCCCGACTCCTATGCAATTTCTGTTTGCGATATTGAGGGAAACTCATATTCCATAGGGGACAGCGAAACAAAATTTTCTATTCAGAGTATATCGAAAGTGTTTACTCTCGCTATGGTAATACGCCATCTGGGCCGAGAGTTGTGGCAATATGTGGGCCGAGAGCCCTCAGGAACCTCGTTTAACTCTCTTATACAACTAGAGCAGGAGAGGGGGATTCCCCGTAATCCTTTTATTAACGCCGGAGCTCTGGTTATTACAGATCGATTAATTAATCTTTATGACAATCCTAAAGAGTCTATACTAAACTTTGTAAGAGATATTTGTGACGATAATTCAATTTGTTTCGACACTGAAGTTGCTGAATCTGAGCTGCAGAACTCATACAGAAATATTGCCCTTGCAAATTTTATGAAAAGTTACGGCACTATTAAAAATGATATAAATCAAATAATTGATATCTACTGTAATCAATGCAGTATCAGTATGAACACCAGGGAGCTTGCAGACTCTTTTCTCTTTTTGGCCAACGGTGGAGTTAATCCCGGAAACGGGCAGAGAATTGTCGGGCTAAGGAATGCCAAGCGCTTAAACGCACTTATGCTAACCTGCGGACTTTACAATGAGTCCGGTGATTTTGCTTACAGAGTGGGTTTACCCGGAAAAAGCGGTGTCGGAGGAGGGATTGTAGCTCTGATTCCCGGGAAATTAGCTATAGCTGTGTGGAGTCCGGAGCTAAACCAAAATGGAAACTCATACAGAGGTATTACTACTCTCGAAAACTTTACCACCGACCTTGGAATTTCGGTATTTTAAACTTGTATTTTATTTATAAAAAGATAATTATGATTAAAAAAACTTTATTGACCTTATTAATTTGTTTGTTGTTCTTTTCCGCTGGGGAGGCGCAAACGACTAAAAAACGACTTACAATTGACGATGTTGTTGCCTGGAATCGCATAACAGAGCAGGAGATTTCTAACGACGGAGCACTTATTGCTGTTAAGTTAGAGCCCTGGAAGGGCAGTACTGTTGTTAAGCTTTATAACAACAGGGGTAAAGAGCTTTTTTCTGCCGATTCATCTGGCTCAGTTTCATTTGATGAAAATGGTAATTATCTCATTTTTAAAAGAGGTGACAATAAAAAAGGATCTCTGAATATTTACTCGATTAAAGATGGTTCTGTAAGAGTAATCCCGGATGTGATTAATTATAAACTCCCGAAGGGGTGGGATGGATATATTGCATATCAGACAAAAGACTCTGCGGTTGTGGTGGAGAAATTCGACCAAAAAGAGAAAATCTCCTTAGAAAAGGTCTCCGGCTATGCTTTGTCTGAGAGTAATGGTGTTGCTGTTTTTGCATCGGGTACTAACCTGATTTTGCACCATCCCGGAGCAACTGCCTCCGATACAATATGGAGAGGAGAGAAGCCTATCTCTACACTGGCTGTTAGCGATGATGGTTCTAAGGTCTCTTTTGTTTCGGCCGAAAAGCTGTTTGTTATTGAAAACAGAGCTGAGGCGAAGAATATTGCTTCAGGAGTTTCTGCCAGAAGAGCGCCAAACTTCTCTCCTGACGGATCTCGCCTCTACTACGGAATTGCTATGGAAAAGAGAGAGAGAGATACCTCATACACAAAAGAGGACTATCCGGAGGTGCATATCTGGCACTGGCAGGAGAACAGACAATTTACCCAGCAGGTAGTAGAAAAAAGAAGAGATATGGCAAGAAGCGATCTTGCTGTTTATACATTCGAAAAAGGAAGCAGTTTTCAGGTTTCTAACCAACATATCAGCGAAACACGATTGATTGATAAGGGAAATTCGCAAATTGTAATTGGATTGTCAAATGAAAACTATCAACTGCAGCAGATGTGGGAGGGGCGTTTCAGATATGATATATACGTGATAGATACCTATCTTGAGAGACTATCCCTTATTGCGCAGGGTGTACAGGGTCAGGTAAGGGTTTCTCCGGCAGGTAAATACATTTACTGGTACAGTTCTCCCGACAGTGCCTGGTATGCCTGTTCTGTAGCTGCCAAAGATATCATACAAATTACGAATCCTGCTGTAATAGCCTCTTATAACGAAGATAACGATGTTCCGGACTGGCCCTCCTCTTATCAGTCGGCAGGTTGGACAAATGGCGATGAGCGTTTCCTGGTTTACGATAAATTTGATATTTGGAGCATAGATCCTCAGGGGGTAGAGGCACCTGTTAACCTAACCGTAAACGGGCGTGAGAGCGGAATTACATACAGGTACATAAATACCGAGAAAGAGAGCGAGTTTATTGATATTTCTGGTAAGAGACTACTGATTGGGTTTGATAACAATACCAAAGGTTATGGGTACTATGCTTTTGAGAGCGGTAAAAAAAGAGCCCCTATGGCCTTGATGAGCGGAAGCTATATGCTCTCTGTTCCGGAGAAGGCTACAGATGCAAATATTTATATGTTTACCAAACAGAGTTTTACGGAATTCCCTGATATTCTGATATCGGATGCATCGTTTAAAAAGATAACCAGAATTACCGATGCTAATCCTCAGCAAAAAGATTTTATCTGGGGAACTGCAGAGCTCATTACTTGGACATCATACGAGGGCGATCGGCTGCAAGGTGTTATTTATAAGCCCGAGAACTTCGATTCCGCAAAGAAGTATCCTATGATTGTCAATTTTTATGAGAGGAATTCATCTTCGCTACATTCATACAGAACTCCCGAACCACACCGCTCAACAATTGATTACCATATGTACAACAGTAACGATTACGTAATCTTTAATCCGGACATTGTTTACAAAGAGGGGTATCCGGGAGAGAGTGCTTTTAATGCTGTTATGCCAGGTATTTCTACGGTTTTAAGTATGGGTTTTGTAGATCCTGAAAGGATAGGCGCTCAGGGTCACAGCTGGGGAGGTTATCAGGTTGCATATATGGCGACAAGGACAAATCTTTTTGCTGCTATTGAGTCGGGGGCTCCTGTTGTAAATATGTACAGTGCTTATGGCGGGATAAGATGGGAAACCGGACGAAACAGGTCGTTTCAATATGAGCATCAGCAGAGCCGTATTGCCAAAACGCCATGGGAATCGCCGTTAAGATATATTGAGAACTCGCCTATTTTTACTATGGACAAGGTTAATACTCCTATTCTTATAATGCATAACGATCAGGATGGACACGTTCCGTGGTATCAGGGTATTGAATATTTTGTCGCTTTAAAGAGGCTCCAGAAACCGGTTTGGATGCTCAACTACACCGGTGAGGTTCACTGGCCACAGAAAATGAAAAATAAAATTGATTTTCAGATTAGGATGATGCAGTTTTTCGATCACTATCTAAAGGGAGAGCCTATGCCCAAATGGATGAGAGAGCCGTTAAGTGTAATAGACTTAGATTACGAACTGGGTTATTAATAGGAAATAACAAATAATTTTTTATATTTGTTAACAATATCTAAATAACTGCGCTATGGAAAAACCTTTTCCCCGGCAACTTATATTGCCTACCGTTATTCTTATTGGGGTTGCGGTGGGTCTTGCAGTGTATCTGGCATATATGTCAAGAGCGGCTTCTTATCTTACAGACGAGCCCTCGGCATGCGTTAACTGCCATATTATGGCTCCCTATTATCAATCGTGGCAAAAGAGTTCTCATCAGCCCTGGGCTACATGTAACGATTGCCATGTGCCTCAGGATAATATAATAAGGGGCTATGCGTTTAAGGCTATGGATGGGCTTTATCATGCTGCCGTTTTTACTCTAAGGGCAGAACCTCAGGTTATAAGGCCAAGAAATGCCAGCTACGGAGCAATAATGGAAAACTGTATCAGATGCCATACTCAGTTGAATACAGAGTTTGTTAAGACAGGTATGGTAAGGTATTCTCAGGTAGCAAAGGGAGAGGCCAGAGCCTGCTGGGATTGCCACAGAGAGGTTCCTCACGGGATTATTTCAAATATAGCGATGAGTCCCGATGCTATTGTTCCCTTGCCTGAGTCGCCTGTTCCGGGCTGGTTAAAAAGTATGATGACGAAATAAATACCTACACTCTATGAAAATCAAACAATTTTTTGAAAAAAACAGGGTTGCGCTTATGTGGACCCTCTTTGCCGGAACCATTGTGGTTGTCTTTCTTCTGGGACTGCTTGCAGCTTCGGTTACAGAGAGAAGGGCAGAGATTGCTACTCTTTTCCATAATAAAAGGGTAGAAATTAAAGGAATAGAGTCCAGGAGCGAGATTTGGGGTGAAAATTATCCCAGACAATTTGAAACATGGCTAAAAACCAAGGAGATGGACTATGAATCCAAACATAACGGCAACACTTTTCATGATATTCTTGAAGAGAGGCCGGAGATGGTTGTACTCTGGGCTGGATACGCATTTTCCCGCGATTACAATGCTCCTAGGGGTCATGCCTATGCTGTTCAGGATGCTGTTCAGACACTGCGTACAGGTGCCCCTTTTACAGAGGAGGAGAATATGCAGCCGAGTACCTGCTGGGCGTGTAAAACACCTGATGTGCCCCGTTTAATGGCCGAGGTGGGCATCGAGAATTTCTATTCTGCGCCATGGTCGCGATTCGGGAGCGAAGCTGTTAATCCTGTAGGTTGTGCAGATTGTCACAATCCTGAAAATATGAATATAAATATTTCCCGTCCTGCACTGGCTGAGGCCTTTGACAGAATGGGAAAGGACATTGATAAAACTACAATTCAGGACAGGCGTTCACTTGCTTGTGCCCAATGTCATGTGGAGTACTATTTTAAAGGAGATGGAAAGTATCTCACTTTCCCTTGGGATAAAGGGCTTACAGCAGAAAACATGGAGGAGTATTACGATGAAATCGGATTCACAGACTGGGTTCACTCATTGAGTCGTGCTCCTATGCTAAAAGCTCAGCACCCCGATTACGAACTGTTTGTGATGGGGCCTCATGCTCAAAGAGGGCTCTCCTGTGCCGATTGTCATATGCCTTATAAGTCGGAGGGAGCCATTAAATACAGCGATCACCACATCTCTTCGCCACTTATGTACATCGACAGAACTTGTCAGACTTGCCACAGAGACAGCAAAGAGAATCTTTTGGGCTATGTGTACGAGTATCAGGATAAAATTATTGAAACAAGAGAGCGAGTTGAAGAAGAGCTTGTTAAGGCGCATGTTGGGGCAAAATTCGCATGGGATAAAGGTGCCAATGAAAAGCAGATGGAGCCTGTATTAAAACTGCTAAGAGCAGCACAATGGCGTTGGGATTTTGTCGTTGCTTCTCACGGAGCATCGTTTCATGCACCTGTGGAGTCTCAACGGATTCTGTCTCACAGTTTAGATAAGAGTTTCCAGGCACAGCTAGAAATCCGCAAGGTTTTAAATGAGCTTGGTGTTTACGGTGATATTCCGATGCCTGACATCTCTACTAAAGAGAAAGCTCAGGCCTATATAGGGCTCGATATGGATAAACTGAGAGGGGATAAAGAGAAATTCATGACTACAATTGTACCGGAATGGTTGGCAAAGGCAAGAGAAGAGAAAAGAATACTATAGAGGAGATAGTTGTAGTATCAGCTATATTAATTGCAGGGATTGCCCTGCAATTTTTTACCGGTTACTTCAATAAGAGTTTTTTAGCTTTCCCGGTGAATTTTTTGTTATTGTTCGGGTTGGCGCTGTTGTTGGTGGTAAAAAAGAAAGAGAGTCTGAAAAGAGTGGCTTCGGGCTCGCTATCTGTTATCCTTTTGGTGGCAGTAACCTTAGCTGCGTTATGGATGGGGCTGGTACCCGGAAATATGGTTAAAATATCATGGCCGTTTGTTCTGCTTTATCTGCTAGTGCTGATTAATCTTACAGCTGTAATTTCATTACGGTTAAAAAGGTTTAATATTAAGGATATCTCCTTTTATCTTAATCACCTTGGAGTTCTTATTTTACTCTTTGCAGCAGGTCCCGGATCAGGAGATAAGGCAAGGTATTTTATGAGAGTTAATGAGGGTTCTGTTGAGTGGAGAGCTGAAATGTCGGGACAAAAACCTGATAATGACCCTGTTGAGCTGCCTATAGCTATTTCTCTGGAGCACTTTGATATTGATGAGTACCCACCTAAAATAGCTGTTATTAACAGATTAACAGGTGATGCTCTACCAGAGGGGAGGCCTTTTTTCTTTGAAGGTGTTCCCACAGCTGAAGCGACTGTTCTTAACTGGGACATTATAGTTGATTCACTTATTCATCGCCCGAGGATGGCTCCTCATGCCTATGTTAGGGTTACTGACAGAAGTTCCGGCGATATCTCCGAAGGTTGGATTAGTTGCGGCAACTATTTTCAGCACTATAAAACACTGAATCTTTCCGATTCTGTGTGTGTTGCTATGGCTTACCCCGAACCTAAGAGGTTTATTTCTACAGTTGAGGTTTACACTCAGGATGGTAAAACCAAAGAGGGTGAGATAATGGTAAACCATCCGATGACTCTGGGGCATTGGAAAATTTATCAGCATTCATATGATTCGAGTCGTGGCAGAGACTCTTTGTGGTCGGTTTTTGAGCTGGTTTACGACCCGTGGGTGATACCGGCCTATATAGGACTTTTATTAATGATGGCAGGAGCAGTAACTTTATTCTGGAAAGGAGGAAAACGATGAGTTGGAATGATTTTATTTATTATGCAATAGGAGCTCTCTCCCTATGGATAGCCGGGGCAGTGTCTCTCTACGCATTCAAAAAAAGTCTGACAGGTAATATATTAATTGTTGCCGGAATTTTAGTTTTTGCCTTTTTTATAGGAGGCCTTTGGCAGGGTCAGGGGCATCCCCCGATGAGAACAATGGGAGAGACACGTCTTTGGTACTCATTTTTCATTACTACTGTAGGATTTGCCACTTATTTAAGATGGGGATATAAATGGCTGATGTCTTACAGTGTGGTGGTTTCGGCTGTCTTTATCTTTATCAATCTTTTAAAGCCGCAAATTCATACAGCAAACCTGATGCCGGCTCTGCAGAGCTATTGGTTTATCCCTCATGTAACAGTTTATATGCTCTCTTACGCTCTTTTAGGAGCAGCAACAATTGCTTCATTTTTAGCTATTAAAGAGGTAAAGAAGGGCAATTTAAGATTAATGGAGCTTATAGATAATCTTGTTTATATCGGTTTGGGGTTATTAATGTTAGGAATGTTAATGGGTGCTCTGTGGGCAAAAGAGGCATGGGGAGACTTCTGGTCATGGGATCCGAAGGAGGTTTGGGCGTTTATAACAGCTGCTGCCTACCTTGTGTACATTCACTGCAGAGTTATGAAATATAACCTTAAATACCTTCTTTGGTTGCTTCCACTTTCATTTTTATTTCTTATGATAACCTGGATTGGTGTAAATTATTTACCTGCTGCACAGGGAAGTATACATGTCTATTAAAAAATAATCATGTTTTTTAGTAATTATTGATAAAAAATGCTTTAAATTTGAAGCCGTAATTAAAGAGAAAATGAATCTATATTCAAATATCCATTCGATCCATCATCATCACCTGCGGTTATCCGGTAGGCGGGAGTGGCTATTTGTATACATGAAATAATTAATCACAGTATATTAGTGCACGAGGGCTTACCGGAATGGTAAGCCCTTTTTGTTTTTAAAAAAAATGAGTATGATTAGAATTGCTGTTCAGGCCAAAGGCCGACTAAATGATCAAAGTATCGAACTTCTGGCAGAGTCAGGACTCTCCGTAGAGGAGGGTAAACGCAAACTTCTTGCAAAATGTGGCGATTTTCCACTGGAGGTGTTGTTTCTCAGAGATGACGATATACCCGGAGCCGTAGCTATGGGAGTTGCCGATATAGGAATAGTGGGTTTAAACGAGGTTGTAGAAAAGGGGTTAAAAGTTGAGGTTGTCCATAAGTTGGGTTTCAGCAAATGCCGAATTTCACTTGCAATACCCAAAACCGAGGAATATAAAGGGATTGAGTATTTTAACGGGAAAAGAGTAGCAACTTCATATCCATCAATTCTCTCTGCGTTTTTCGAAGAGAGGGGAGTGGATGCCTACATTCATAAAATTGCCGGTTCTGTAGAGGTTGCTCCGTCGGTTGGAATGGCTGATGCAATTTTTGATATTGTTAGTTCGGGAGGAACTCTTGTTGTAAACGGCCTTAAAGAGGTAGAGAGGGTTTTTGAATCGGAAGCTGTTCTGGTTGCCAATCCTAACCTAAATCAAGCAAAGACTGATGTAGTTAACCAATTGATTTCGCGTTTCGAAGCCGTTGAGCGAAGCCGTGGAATGAAGTATCTGTTGTTGAATTTACCGGAGAAGATGGTTCCGGAGGCAAGTTTAATAATTCCGGGAATGAGAAGCCCTACTATTTTACCTCTTGCACAAGAGGGATGGTGCTCTATGCATGTGGTGGTAGAAGAGAGGGGTTTGTGGGCTAAACTTGAAAAGCTTAAATCTTTGGGTGCCGAAGGAATATTAGTGCTCTCATTGGATAAAATTCTTCCATAATTGCGAAATATGAAAAGACACATTAAACCCGACAGATTAACCTGGGAGTTGCTCGTAGGCAGAGCTGTTAAAGAGCAGCCGGTAATTGAGCTGAGGGTGGCTGAGATTATATCCCGGGTCAGGCGCGATGGCGATAAGGCGCTGTACGAACTTACCGAGCAGCTCGATACTGTAAGTTTATCGTCGCTGTTTCTCTCGCGTGATTTTTTGGATAATAGCATCTCTTATCCCGGAGAATCGCTGAAAGAGGCAATAGATGTCGCAATTAACAACATTTATCAGTTTCACTATGCACAAAAATGTGATGATGTTTTCTGTGAAACAACAGAAGGGGTAAAATGCAGTTTGAAACGGGTTCCGCTTAAAAGAGTGGGCATTTACATTCCCGGCGGATCTGCTCCACTTTTCTCTACAATACTTATGCTGGCTGTCCCAGCCAAAATTGCAGGGTGCAGTGAAGTGGTGTTGTTTACTCCCCCCGGTAAGGACGGGTTTGTTGATCCAATAATAGCATACACTGCTAAAAGGCTAGGGATTACTGAGATTGTTACTGTAGGAGGAGCGCAGGCAATTGCTGCAATGGCATACGGTACTGAAACCATCAGGAGAGTTGATAAAATATTCGGTCCGGGCAACAGCTATGTGACCACTGCCAAAGAGATGGTTTCCAGAAATGTTGCAATCGATCTGGTAGCCGGCCCTTCTGAGTTGATGGTTATAGCAGACAGTGCATGTGATCCCGATTTTGTAGCTGCCGATTTACTGTCACAGGCAGAGCATGGAGCCGATTCTCAAGTGATTTTATTAACTGACAACGCTAAAACTGCAGATCTGGTTATGGAATCACTCGGTAACCAGCTTAATTCACTCGAAAGAAAAGATATTGCCCGGCAATCTCTTGATATGAGCAGCATTATTGTGTTTGACAGCGAGAGTGAAATAATTGAATTTGCCAATCTTTATGCGCCGGAACATCTTATTATCAGCACCGGCTTACCATGGATAATAGCATCGCAAATTAATGCCGCCGGAAGTATTTTTATCGGAAACTACTCTCCCGAAAGTGCCGGTGACTATGCCTCCGGAACCAACCACACCCTTCCAACAGGAGGATGGGCAAAATCTACAGGAGGTGTTACTTTAGATAGCTTCATGCACACAATTACTATTCAGGAAATTTCTCCTATGGGCCTCCTTAATTTAGGCCCGTCAATTTCTCTTATGGCTGAGATGGAGCAGCTTCAAGGCCATAAAAGAGCTGTAGATATTCGTTTACAAAAGCTTAAATCTAAAAATTTATGAGAAGATCTGGTATTGACCTTTTGGTTAGGGATAATATTTATAATCTTAAACCATACTCAACCGCCCGTGACGAAACAGATAAAAAATTTGCCCTGTTTCTCGACGCCAACGAAAGCCCTTATAACACTGGGTTTAACCGATACCCCGATCCAGTATCATACAAACTCAAAGATGCCGCCGCCCGCGCGTGCAACCAGGGTCAGACCCCGGTTCCACGGAATTCGTGGAACGGGGGTCTGACCCCTATTTACGCAGATGCTGGGATTGGGGGGTGTAATGTGTTTGCCGGGAGTGGGAGTGATGAGGCTATTGATTTGCTTATAAGAATTTTTTGCTATCCGGGAAGAGATAATGTGTTGTCGGTGTTTCCTACTTATGGTATGTACAGGGTTGCAGCGGGGGTTAATGATGTAGAGTACAGGGAGGTGCCTCTGAATGACGATTTTTCGTTAAATGGCGATTTATTGCTGGAGAGAGCGGACGATAACAGTAAAATAATATTTCTTTGTTCTCCCAACAATCCGTCGGGTAATCTCTTGTGTAAGAAAGAGGTAATGAGGGTTGTTAAAAGCTTTAATGGAATTGTAGTTGTAGATGAAGCGTATATTGACTTTTCGGGAGATGATGGAATGATACCTGAAATAGCAGATAACCAAAATCTTGTGGTGCTAAGAACAATGTCAAAATCGAGAGGGATGGCCGCTATCAGGGTTGGTTTTGCCTTTGCAGATAAAAAGATTATCTCATATTTGGAGAGGGTTAAATACCCGTATAATCTTAATCGTTTGAGTCAGGAGTATGCAATTAAAGCTTTGGAAAAAGGGAGTTCTGATGTAGTTAAATCAATAATTAATGAGAGAGAAAAGTTGTCGCTTGAACTTAAAAAATTAAGTATTGTAAAGGATGTAACAAAAAGCGACTCAAACTTTTTGCTGGTTAAATTTATAAATCCAAAAGAGGTGTACTCTCTGCTCGAAAACAAAGGAATAATTGTTAGGGACAGGAGCAATGTTAAGGGGTGTGAGGGTTGTTTAAGGATTACTGTTGGGAAACCAATTGACAATGAAATGCTTCTTAAAGCTCTGAAAGGAGAAGGAGATGTTTTTTTTCGTGAGAGTATTGATATAACCCGTTTAACAAAAGAGACCTCGGTTTCGCTAAAAGTGTTTCCCCAATTTGAGGGGAATTCAAGTATTTTAACAGGGGTTGGCTTTCTGGATCATATGTTGGAGATTTTTACACTTCACTCCGGTGTGGTTTTGGATCTTTATGCTTCAGGCGATTTGGAAGTTGATGCTCATCACACTATCGAAGATGTTGCTATAGTGTTTGGAGAGGCCCTTAACAAGCTGTATACACACAAAGAGGGTTACAACAGATATGGGTTTGTTTTGCCGATGGATGAATCGGAGGCAAAAGTGGTTGTAGATCTTGGTGGTAGAGCCGGTTTAAAATGGAATGTACTGTTCAAGGGAGAGAGCGTTGGAGATTTTCCATGCGAAATGTTTGAGCACTTTTTTAAAACTCTTTCTACTTCCGGAAAATTCACTCTTCATGTTGATGCCGCCGGTGATAATGACCACCACATTGCAGAGGCGGTGTTTAAAGCATTTGCAAGAGCAATGAGAATTGCACTATCTAATAATATTAATGAGTATCAATTGCCCAGCAGTAAGGGATTAATTTAGAGTTATGGTTGCAGTTATAGATTATGGATCAGGTAATATTTTTTCTCTTTGCAAAGCAATTGAGAGAACTGGAAACGAGTATGTTATTACTGCCGATAAAAGTGTAATATCCCGCTGTACACATATTGTTTTGCCTGGAGTCGGAGATGCTTCGGATGTTATGAAAGGAATTGAAGAGAGAGGGTTGAGAGATGTTATCACTAACCTTAAATGTCCGGTATTGGGAATATGCATAGGAATGCAGGTGCTTTGCAAATGGAGCGAAGAGGGAAATACCAGTTGTTTATCGGTGTACGAAGAGAGAGTAAAAAAGCTGGAGGGGAATAATTTAAAAATTCCTCATATGGGTTGGAACTCACTTACTAATTTAAATGGAGAGCTTTTCCAGGGAGTTCCTGAGGGAGAGTGGTTCTATTTTGTTCACTCTTATGCACCTGAAGCAGGTGTTTCTACATCTTCCGTAACTGAATATGGAGAGCTGTTTTCGTCTTCATTAAAAAAAGATAACTTTTTTGGGACCCAGTTTCATCCCGAGAAAAGCGGGGCAGCCGGAGAGATAGTTTTAAGTAATTTTTTAAACATCAATTATTTATGAAAATAGAGGTGATTCCGGCGATGGATATAATCAACGGAGAGTGCGTTCGTCTGAAAATGGGCGACTATAAAGAGGTAACCCGCTATGGAACAGACCCGCTTGAGATGGCGCAGATGTTTGAAAGGATGGGTTTTAGCAGGATTCATATTGTAGATCTTGAGGGTGCTAAGGAGAATTCTCCCAGAAACCTGGATGTTGTTAAGCGAATAGCTTCAAACACCGGGTTAAAGATTCAGTTCGGTGGGGGTTTGAAGAGTTCCGATTCGGTTATGAGGGCATTTGAATGCGGAGTTACTGATATTATATGCGGAAGTATTGCAGTAACCAATAGGCCCCTTTTTGAAAGTTTTATAGGAACATATGGCGCAAACAAGGTGATTTTAGGAGTAGATGTTAATGAAGAAAAGGTTTATATAAACGGATGGAAAAACAAATCAGATAATAATTTATATACGTTTATTGATACATATAGATTAATGGGTGTAACAAAGATTATTTGCACAGACATTTCTAAAGACGGAATGTTGTCCGGGCCCAACTTTGATCTTTACAATAATCTTAAAAGCCGCTTTAAGGGAGTATCGGTAACAGCAAGTGGAGGTGTGTCAGGTATTTGTGATATTCAAGAGCTTAGCCGCAGGGGCATAGATAGTGTTGTTGTTGGAAAAGCAATTTATGAAAATAAAATAGATTTGGAGGAACTTGTATTATGGTTGCAAAAAGGATAATTCCATGCCTTGATGTGCATGAAGGCAAAACGGTTAAAGGTGTCAATTTTAAAATGATTAAAGAGGTAGGCGATCCCGTTGAAATGGGGAAGTATTACTCTGCTCAGGGGGCAGACGAGCTGGTTTATCTCGATATCAGTGCCACTACTGAGGGGAGGAAAATATTTACAGGTTTGGTTAGCAGAGTTGCCTCTGAACTGAACATCCCCTTTACCGTAGGGGGAGGCATAACCTCCGTTGACGGGGCCTCTGCTTTGCTTGATTCGGGAGCAGACAAAGTTTCGGTTAACAGTGCTGCTTTAAGAACTCCTAATCTGGTAAATTCTATAGCAAAGAAGTTCGGTTCGCAGTTTATTGTTGTGGCTATAGATGCCAGGTTTATAGATGGTTACTGGCAGGTGATGGCTGCCGGAGGTATGCAGCCAACAGACAGGGAACTTTTTGAATGGGCGGCTGAGGTTGCCTCAAGAGGTGCCGGGGAAATACTCTTTACATCGGTAAATCACGACGGAACCAAGAATGGCTATGCGTGTGAAACATTAGCAAGGCTTTGCGACACCATTAATATCCCGGTGATTGCATCCGGTGGAGCAGGAACAATGGACCATTTTGCAACTGTTTTTGAGCAAGGAAAGGCAGACGCTGCTTTGGCTGCATCGGTGTTCCATAATAAAGAAATATTAATTTCTGATTTAAAGAAGTATTTGTTAAACAGGGGAATAAAAGTAAGAATTTAAATAAAAAGTTTAGGTATGTCAAATATATTTAAAGATGATACAATGCTTTTACCGGCAGTAATTCAGGACGATAAAACACTAAAGGTGTTGATGCTTGGTTATATGAACAGAGAATCGTACCTGCTGAGTGTAAGTACACAATTGGTTACATTTTACAGCAGGTCGCGCAAAGAGTTATGGGTAAAAGGAGAAACCAGCGGAAATTTTTTAAAAATAGTTAAAATTGAGACTGACTGCGATCAGGATACGCTTTTGATAAGAGTAAACCCACAGGGGCCGGTGTGCCATACTGGAACAACAAGCTGTTTCCCTGGCGAGGATAGTGAGGGCTTTATAAGAAAACTCACGGATCTGATTAAGTCAAGACATGCGCTTATGCCGGAAGGGTCTTATACAACCTACCTTTTTAATGCGGGTACAGATAAAATTGCAAAGAAACTCGGAGAGGAGTGTGCAGAAACTATTATTGAAGCGGTAAAGGGTGATAAAAAAAGATTGGTATATGAGATATCCGATCTCATATACCACCTTATTGTTCTTGCCGAAAACTGCGGTGTAACCCTGCAGGAGATAGAGCAGGAGTTATATGGCCGCAGTTAAATCGCTAAAACAGACCTGTAATGTTACCTTCGTTATCGATGTCAATCCTTTCTGAAGATGGAGTTTCCGGTAAGCCAGGCATACGCATTATATCACCTGTAATCGGAACCAAAAATCCGGCTCCTGAGGCAACTTCTATTTCCCTTACTGTAATAACAAAGTCTTTTGGTCTTCCAAGCAAATCAGGATTGTCTGACAGTGACTTCTGAGTCTTTGCCATACATATTGCAAGATCATTTAGCCCCAGACTGTTAATTTTTGCAAGGTTAGCTTTTGCTTTTGAGGTGTAGTCGACAGCTTCGGCTCCGTAGATTTTTTTAGCTATGGTTTCAATTTTCTGCTCTACTGTGTCGGTCAGAGGATAAAGAGGGCGGAAGTTAGGACAGCATTGTTCGGATGCATCAACTACCATTTGTGCCAACTCTTCGGCACCTGCTCCACCTTTTGCCCACACTTCGGCTACTGAAACTGGTATGTTTTTGGACTTACAGAAATTAACTACAAAGTCGATCTCATCCTGAGTGTCGGTGGCAAAGCGATTAACAGCAACAACCGGAGCGAGATTAAAGAGTTTAATGTTCTCTACATGTTTTTCCAAGTTTTCAATTCCTTTTTTAAGGTATTCGACACCGGGAGTAGTAATATCCTTAAGTGGCTGTCCACCGTGGTATTTAATAGCTCGTATTGTTGCTACCAGCACTGCGGCATTGGGAGAGAGATTTGCGCTTCGGCATTTAATATCAAGAAACTTCTCTGCTCCGAGGTCAAAGCCAAATCCCGCCTCGGTAACTGTGTAGTCTGTGAGGGAGAGAGATGTTTGTGTTGCCAGAACGGAGTTTGTACCCTGTGCTATGTTGGCAAAAGGTCCTCCATGAATAATTGCAGGGGTTCCCTCTATTGTCTGAACCAGATTTGGTTTAATAGCATCTTTCAGCAGAGCTGCCATTGCTCCGTTTGCATTGAGATCCTTGGCATAAATCGGTTTTTTATCAAAGGTAAAGCCCACAAATATGTTACCCAGCCGTGTTTTGAGATCCTGCATATCTTTTGCCAGACAGAGTATGGCCATTACCTCTGATGCGGCTGTAATGTCAAATCCGGTTTCACGGGGAATTCCGTGTGATGTTCCTCCAAGCCCGACAACAATAGAACGCAGTGAGCGGTCGTTCATATCCATAACCCTTTTCCATGAAATTGTACGGGGGTCGATGTTAAGTGAGCGGGTTTTACTCTGGATGTTATTGGCTATAAGGGCCGATAATAAGTTGTGAGCTTTCTCAATAGCTGCAAAATCACCTGTAAAGTGAAGGTTGATATCTTCCATTGGTAAAACCTGAGAGTAACCACCTCCGGTTGCTCCCCCTTTTATTCCAAAAACAGGCCCGAGAGAGGGTTCGCGAAGTACAACCGCAGACTTTTTGCCAATACGGTTAAGTGCCTGTGAAAGCCCTATGGATACTGTGGTTTTTCCCTCCCCGGCAGGGGTGGGAGATATTGCCGAAACAAGTATAAGTTTACCGAATTTCGATCGGTCTATGTATTTTAAAGGGAGCTTGGCCTTGTATTTCCCGTATAATTCAAGGTCTTCGGTATCTATTCCCAATTTTTGAGCAATCTCACCAATAGGCCGCATTTTAACTTTGCGTGCAATATCAAGGTCGTTCATAATTATTATTTTTAAATTATTATTAATACTGATTATAGTTAAAACAAACTTAATGATGTATTGTTTTTACAAAAGCTCTTCTATCTCCTGAATGCCATTTCTGTTAAAAACAATTCTGTATCGTTTGTAGTACTTATTCTCACCATATTTAAACTGAATTATATAGTTCAGATAATAGACCTTATTGCCGCTTACCTCTTCGTAGTTGTCGTCCTTAGAAATAACGTAGAGAGGCACAGAGGGGTCGTCCATCTTTTGCATATACGACGACAAATTAAACCTAAGTATTTCGTTTATGCCGGAGATGTAGTACTCCGAATTGAGATCGAGCTGCTCTCGGTTGAGCTCTAGTAGTTTGCGGTACAGGATAATCTTCTCGCTTGAATATCGGTGATCTGCCTCAAGAAGAGGTGTTCTTTCACGAATCTTCATAACACTGCCGGGCACTTTTGAGTCGTCTATAAAATCGAAACCCTCTTTGCTCCACCCAATTTTATGCTGATTGATTGTAATGGTAGTTTTATTGTCGAAATATTTCTCTTTTAATTTGTGGGCAAAATAGTGTCGAGTTAAATCTTTGATTCTGTCTTTTAGCATGTAGCTAACGACAAGCCCTACAAAAAGGGGAATAGTGAAGTTACCGAACCTCTGTTGAAAGGAGAAGGCAATTGCTGTTGCAAATATCATTGAAATGCCCGCGGCTACACTAAAGTAAATTTGCTCTACAAAAGCTCCGTCTCTTTTCTTTTCTGTATCAAGAAAGAGCTCACTTTCGACATACTTTTTTAGTGCTCCTGCTCTGTAAACCAAATCGCGATTATTGGTTTCGCTCTCTTTCAGAATTACCGGGTACCCTTTGTTAATACGGTGCTCTACCTCTTTTTCGATTAAACTTAAAATTTCACTTCGTATAGAGTTATAAAGCTCTTTATCCTCTGTTTTTAAAAAATTCATAAGCCGGAAAAGATGCTTGTGCATTGTGTTGCTCATAAATTCGTCGCCAAAGAGATAGTAGCCAAAACACTCTTTAGAAATGGTGGGTATACTGATAATGCGATAAAGAGAGCGATAGTGTGAAAGAACCAAAGAGATATCGGATAGCATCTTCTTGCATAACTCTTCTCTATCTTCTTTTGCCGGGGGATTAATTATGTAAAGAAGCTGATCCCGGACAGCACTTTTAAAAATTGCTGAAAACATCTTGATGTTGTATTCGAAATCGCCAATGCTCTCTTTTACCGGATCTGAGGCAAGACGCTCAAAAGAGCTTTTAAGAAGGTAGAATGGTTCACCTTTTCCCTTAACCATATTTGAAAGCAGATAGACAGGTGTAATCAAACGGGTATGGGAGCGGAGATCGCGGTAAAACGTGTTCTTGGAATATGTGTAGGGGTTAATGTCCAGACTATATGGTACAAAAATCCAGGTGTTCATTGAGAATTTGCTGATTACCTGTTCTCTGTTTGCATTAAACCCTACTTTAAATTCGATTGTAAATCTGTCGTGTATTTTTGCCTGAATATTAATCATGTTTCCATGTTTTATATGGGTGAGAGTGGAGATAAAGGTTAAAATAACGGTAATCGCTAGTTATTTCGTCTCCCAGCCACTCAGGTTTCTCGAACTCTTCCTGCGCGTGAGAGAGCTCAATTTCTGCTATAAGTAAACCCTCATTGGCTCCATGAAAACAATCTACTTCAAAAATTTTGCCTTTATATTCTGCGATATGTCTGGTTTTTTCTATCAGATGCCCGTCGCATAGCTTAAGTAGTTCATTAGCATCTTTTTGAGAAATCTCTTTTTCCCATTCAAAGCGGGTAGTGTTATCGGCAGAGCTGCTCCCCTTTATTGTTATATACCCTTTTTCGCCGGCAATGCGAACTCTAACGCTTTTTGCCGGATTGGTACATATGTAACCTTGCGTTATCTTTATTACAGATTTAACGCTGTCTGCATACGAACCGCAAACAAGAAATTTTCTCTCGATCTCTTTCATTTAACCCAAAGATAATCATTAAAAACTTAAATTTTGTTATCTTTGTTTCAATAGATTTACAGCAAATGAAAAGAATCCTGGTAACCGGCGGTGCCGGATTTATAGGGTCCCATCTGTGCGATCGGCTAATTAACCAGGGGCACGATGTAATATGTCTTGACAATTTCTTTACCGGTTCTAAGAATAATGTTTTGCATCTTATTGGTAATCCACACTTTGAGCTGGTAAGACACGATGTTATCCAGCCATTTTATGCGGAGGTAGATGAAGTATACAATCTGGCATGCCCAGCCTCACCGGTTCATTATCAGTATAATGCAATTAAAACGGTTAAAACCTCTGTAATGGGTGCTATAAATATGCTTGGGTTGGCCAAAAGAGTTAATGCAAAAATTTTGCAGGCCTCTACCAGCGAAATTTATGGCGATCCTATAGTACATCCGCAACGTGAAGATTACTGGGGCAATGTCAACCCGATTGGGAGACGTTCGTGTTATGATGAGGGCAAAAGATGTGCAGAAACCTTGTTTATGGATTATCATCGTCAAAACAAAGTGCGTATAAAGATTGTTAGAATATTCAATACATACGGACCCAACATGCATCCTAACGACGGAAGAGTTGTTTCAAACTTTATAGTTCAGGCACTGAAAAACACCCCGATTACTCTTTACGGAGGAGGAAGTCAAACAAGAAGTTTCCAGTATGTAGACGATTTAGTGGAAGGGATGATAAGGGTGATGGAGTGCGACGATGCCATTACGGGCCCAGTTAATTTAGGAAACCCTAATGAATTTAAAATAAGCGATTTAGCTAAAACAATAATTCAGCTTACAAACTCATCTTCTGAGTTCGAGTACCGGGAGTTACCTGCAGACGATCCTAAGCAAAGAAGGCCTGATATTTCACTTGCCAAAGCGATAATTGGCTGGGAGCCCAAAGTTGAACTAAAAGAGGGTTTGGAAAAAACAATTGAATATTTCAGAAAAATCATATAGTCAAAATGGATATAAACAACTCAGACTATACTGTTCTTATTGTAGATGATGTAGATGCAAATGTATTGCTGCTGAAACTTCTTATTTCAAAAGCAGGTTACAAGACTTTGTCGGCATACAATGGAAAAGACGCGCTGGACATTGCTTCAAAAGAGAAACCGGATCTTATTCTTCTCGATATTATGATGCCTATAATGGATGGTCATGAGGTTGCGAAACGGTTAAAAGAGATACCTGATTTGGCTGAAATTCCGGTAATTTTTCTCTCCGCACTTAACTCTACAGAAGATATAGTGCAGGGATTCAAGCTGGGAGCTGCCGATTACATATCAAAGCCTTTTAATAAAGATGAGTTGCTCACCCGTATAAATCACCAGATTTCTCTTATTCATGCAAAAAGGACTATCGAAAGACAAACCGAGGAGTTACAAAGAACTATTACCGGAAGAGATAAACTATACTCTGTAATTGCTCATGATCTTCGTTCGCCCGTTGCTTCTATAAGAATGGTAATGGAGGTTCTGATCAATGGGATATCAAAAGAGAGCATCGACCCCGATATGTATGATTTGCTTATTATGGCAAACAGACTTACTGACGATAGTTTTACCCTTTTAGATAATTTGCTTAAATGGACAAAAAGCCAGACAGGTAGGTTAAATACTGTTTTTCAGGATGATGTCGATATTATGAATCTTGTTACAGGAGTGGTAGAGGTTTTGAGAGGTGTTGCCAAACTCAAAAACATAACGATTGAATTAAAAGGGAGTACAGAAAGAATTGCCCGTCTCGATATCGATATGGCTAAAACTGCGTTGAGAAACCTGTTGAGTAATGCAATAAAGTTCAGCTACGACAACTCTACTGTAGAGGTTGTTGTTACCGAAGAGCCGGATAGAGTTATTATTGATGTTAAAGATAATGGAGCAGGTATTAGTCAGGATAAACAGAAGTTGCTTTTTAAAACAGATACACACTTTACAAGCTTCGGGACAGGCAACGAAGAGGGATCGGGCCTTGGGCTGCTACTTTGTAATGAGTTTGTAAAAAGAAACGGTGGTTTACTGTGGTTTACCTCCGAAGAAGGAAAGGGTTCTGTTTTTAGTTTTGATATTCCAACACCGAGAAAATAGGTCTGTGATCGCTTAATCGAGTGCGGGCATTTTTGAACTTAAGTGTTTTAAAGTGATTGCTGTGAAGAATATGGTCTATCCTCAATAAACCCATTGTGAAAAAATAGGTTCCGCCAAGTTTGAATTCTGATTGTTTAAAACTATCGTTTAAATCATTACCCATAATTGTTGAGTAAACATAACTATGTGGGACATCGTTGAAGTCTCCGCACACAATAACTGGATGTAAAGTTGTGTCTATGAGGTGTCTTACTTTGTATGACTGCTGAGCTCTTAGTAGGTAATTCTCTTTCATCTTTTGTAGCATATACATTTTACCAAAGCCGTAAGATGAGTAATATCCTGTAGTTTGGAGATGTATGTTAATTACCCTTACTGTGTCGTTGTAAAACTGAATATCAGCCCAGAGTATTCCGTTGTTTGTGCCTTTAAAATTGATGTTATCGCTACGGATAACGGGGTATTTGCTTAAGATTGCCATACCGGTTGACCCCTCTCCGATGTTAATAGTGCTGTAGGGTAAAAAGTCGAACTCCCCTTTGAGCTCTTCCAAATTATAATATATGCTGGGTTTAAACTCTTGCAAGGACATAATATCGGCATTATTCCTACTGACCAAAGCAGCTATTCCGGAGACATTTATCTCTTGCATGTAACTAAAGTAGTTTACATTGAATGAGCCAATTGTAAGCTTTTTATAGTTCGCAATTTCGGTTTGCGGGAAAAGAAATCCCAAACCTACTGCCGAAGTGATAAACTTATGATTTATTATCAGAGCTGTCAGCGGTATTAGCAGCCATACTCTTTTTCTTAATAACCAATAGATAAGAAAAGCAAAGTTGTATAGTATTACAAGAGGAGACCCGATTACTGCAAATTGCAACCAGACCGATTCTTCCGGGGATGTCTCAAAAGCACGGGATATAACTGCAGCTATAATTAACCCAACAATGGCCATTATTACTGTAATCCCTTTAAAAAATAGTTTAACTGCTTTTATTCCCATAATTGCTTTGTAAATCTAACTACAAATAAATTAAATATATTTTAAATTAATACATTGTCTGCTATTTTTTTATAATTTTACACTCAGTAACTATAGCTTAAACTGACAAATCCTGTGAAAAAAAAAGTATTGATAGTGGATGATAAGCCCACCATAGCTAAGGTAATACAGGTATATATTTCGGAGACTTTTGAATGCACTTACTTCGAAGATCCTATTCAGGCAATCGCCTGGCTTCAAAAGGGGAATTTTCCCGATCTTATAATTTCAGATCTCAATATGCCAAATATGTCGGGAGTTGAATTTCTCGACTACATTAAAAAGAATGATCTTTTTAAGGCAATACCTGTTGTTATTCTATCCAGTGAAGACAGCACTTCTCAAAAGATTGAGCTACTTGAAAGAGGTGCCGATGATTACATCTCAAAGCCCTTTAACCCAATGGAACTGAAAGTTCGTCTTAAAAAAATAGTATCGTGATAGTTTTTACACTATATCTTGGAAACAACGATAAGTATATCTCACATTTTAAGTCGTTGCTTAAAAAAGATATTTATTTTGCTATCAGCTATTTACAAGCAGAAGAAATTATCAGTAAAAATGCCGGCGCCCTTCCGGTTATGGTATTGTGCGAAAAACACAGTGCAACTAAAGATTCGGTTTGTATCAGTTATATAAAAAGCAAATTTCCCCGGGCCTATATGGTGCTTGTAACTGAAAGTTTAGATAAGGTTGATATTGTTGAATACCACCGTATGGGTATCAATGACACAATTCCACCAGATGTTTCCGTTGAGCGACTAACAAACGGGATGAACTTTGTTGCCCGTAATCAGGAGCTTATAGTGTCAACAACAC
>CAYGGD010000006.1:0-32936 GCA_964349315.1 uncultured Muribaculaceae bacterium | reverse complement strand
ATAATAATCTTAATATCATAGGTGAACCGCTTCCGTACGAAAAAGATCAGAAGCCTATAGACTTTGAAAACGACAATGAATTTGAAGTCTCTTTTGAGCTGGCACCTGCACCTAAAGTAGAGATTTCTCTTGGCGAAGAGGATAAGATTCCCTATTTCGAGGTTAAAATATCCAAAGAGGATAAGGAGAAGTACAAAAGTAATATGCTTAAACAGTTTGGATCTCTGAAAGAGGCCGATGCAGTTGAAGAGGAAGATTTTATCATTGCCGACCTTATACAAGGTGATACCCGTGTAGAGGGAACCTACATAGCTTTAAGGTCTGTAGCATCTGAGAAGTACAAAGATCTCTTTATTGGTAAAAAAAGTGGAGATGAATTTGAGATAGATGTTAACGAGGCATTTGAGAACGAGACCGACAGAGCGGCTATGCTTAAAGTTAAAAAAGAGGAGCTTGCTTCTTTGAATCCTTTATATACTGTTGTAATAAAAGAGGTTAAGAGATTTGCTGAGGCAGAAATTAACCAGGATCTTTTTGATAAAATGTTTGGCGAGGGTTTAGTGAAAAGTGAGAAGGAGTTCGAGGAGAAGATAATTGAAAAGCTAAAGGCAGAATATGAGCAAGAGAGCGAGTACCGCTTTATGCTGGATGCAAGGGATGCTCTGATAGAGAAGGCAGCAATTGCTCTGCCTGAGGAGTTTCTTAAGAGATGGTTATTCAATGCCAACGAAGGCAAATTTTCAATGGAAGAGATTGAAAAGGATTTTGCCCTCTTTTTGAAGGATTTCCGCTGGCAGATGATTCGTCAGTATATTACCCGCGAACAGAAAATTGAGATGACAAGAGAAGATCTTCTGGACCATGCCCGTAAAATTGCATCATACCAGTTTGCAATGTATGGCCTGGGAAATGTTCCCGAGCAACAGATCGATCAATATGCAGAGTCACTCCTTGCTAACGAAAAAGAGGGGAGGAGAATTTACGAGAAAGTAGAGGAGGATCTGGTTCTGAAATATGTAAGAGCTGTTGTTTCTCTTGACAAGAAGAGTATATCTCTTGAGAAACTTCGTGAAATGACAAATTAATATTAACTACAAAATAAAATGAGTTATGGCTACTGATTTTGAAAAATATGCAATTAAGCACAAGGGTATAAGCAGTCTGACTCTACACAGGGTTAACTCTCTTTACGGGGCTTATATTAATCCGACGATTATTGAGGAGAGACAGCTTAACGTTGCTGCTATGGATGTCTTTTCGCGCCTTATGATGGACAGGATTATTTTTCTTGGAGTTCCTATAAACGACGATGTGGCCAATATTATCCAGGCGCAGTTGCTTTATTTGGACTCAACCGAGAGTTCTTCTGATATCCAGTTATACATTAACTCTCCGGGAGGGAGTGTTTATGCAGGGCTTGGTATTTATGATACAATGCAGCTGGTCTCTTCTGATGTGGCTACAATCTGTACAGGAATGGCTGCATCGATGTCAGCTATTTTACTTACAGCCGGCTCTAAAGGCAAAAGATCTGTTTTGCCACATTCAAGAGTGATGATTCATCAGCCGATGGGTGGTGCAGAAGGTCAGGCAAGTGATATAGAAATTACTGCCAGGCAAATTGTTACCCTGAAAAAGGAGTTATATGAAATCATTTCACTTCATACCGGTAAAGATGTTGCTGTAATTGAGAAAGATGCAGACAGAGATTACTGGATGAGAGCAAATGAGGCAAAAGAGTATGGAATGATTGATGAAATTTTGACAAACCCAAAGAAAAAATAGATGCCTGCAAACTATAATAATTTTTGTTCTTTTTGTGGCAGAGGTAAAGATGAGGTTGATGTTCTTATTGCCGGAGATATTGCCTCTATATGCAATGACTGTGCTCAGCAGGCACTCGATTTTGCAAGAGAAGCATTGAGTTCGAAGCGTTCACCGGATGCGTCACAGCCCTCCCGATTACTTAAGCCAAAGGAGATTACCGATTTTCTTGATGAGTATGTTATAGGGCAGACTCAGGCCAAAAGATATCTGGCAGTAGCAGTTTACAACCATTACAAAAGAATTAATAATCCTGTTGAGAGTGACCTGGATCTCGAAAAATCCAATATTCTTCTCGTTGGACAAACCGGCACGGGCAAAACCCTTATGGCAAGAACCATTGCAAAAATGCTGGATGTCCCTTTTACTATTGTTGACGCAACAGTGTTGACCGAAGCCGGTTATGTGGGAGAAGATGTTGAGAGCATTTTAACCCGACTTTTGCAGGAAGCCGATTACGACGTTGAAAGAGCTCAGAGAGGAATTGTATTTATTGATGAAATAGATAAGATTGCTCGAAAAAGCGACAACCCCTCAATTACACGTGATGTTTCGGGAGAGGGTGTTCAGCAGGCAATGCTTAAATTATTGGAAGGTAGCGTTGTAAATGTTCCTCCTCAAGGAGGGAGAAAGCATCCGGAACAGAGGATGATTGCCGTTAATACAAAGAATATCCTCTTTATTTGCGGGGGAGCTTTTGAAGGTATAGACCGTAAAATTTCTCAGAGGTTAAATACTCAGATTGTGGGTTACGGAACAGCCATTAAAAAGGAGCAGGTAGATCGCAATAATCTGCTCAAGTATGTGGCTCCACAGGATTTAAGAGCTTACGGACTGATTCCTGAAATTATAGGGCGCCTTCCCGTAATTACATATCTTGAGCCATTAGACCGCAAGGCCCTCAGGCGAATTCTTACCCAGCCAAAAAATGCCTTGATTAAGCAGTACGAGAGATTGTTTGAGATGGACGGTGTTAGTCTTAGAATCGACGATGAAGTGTTGGATTATATAGTAGATACTGCTATTGAGTATAAGTTGGGCGCCAGAGGATTGCGCTCTATTTGTGAGGCTATCATGGTGGATGCTATGTATAATACACCTTCTCAGAAGAAAAAGAGTTTAAGTGTGAAGCTATCCTATGCTAAAAAGATGGTAGATAAGTTTACCGGAACTCTGGAGGCAATGGCTAAATAAATTCTGCGGCACGGGTAACAACAAGGAAAACAATAAAAACCAGAAATTCAACCCGTTTAAACCTGTTTGTATTGGGGTGAGTAAGATATTCTGAAAGAATAAAGGAGAGAGGTATTGCAATAAGGTGCATAAATGCAGGCTGGTTTTCTCTGTAAATAAGCATAATAATGGTAAGAACAATTGCTATTATTATGCTTCTTGTTATTGAAGCCGACTTGGAGCTTTTGTATCTGCTGAGAGAGTTGAGTAGTGTATAGATTGCACGGATGGTAATATAGAGAATCATTATTATAAGCAGAGCTTCGGCAACATTGTTAACCTTTATAACCGGCGATGAAAATGAGCCGAGACTAGCAATTATCGAACTCCAGAAAAGTGATACATCGTCAAAAAAGATGTATCTGACCGAGAAGGTAAAGATGTATGGAATCAGGAGTGATATCAGAAACATAAAAATTGATCGAGCCGAAAATGAACTGCCTGTAACACTAAAATAGAGTATAAAAGGGATTAGTGGCAGTAGTCGGAAATCGAGCAGGGTGGCGATAGAAAAAAAGAATCCTGTGTAAAACTGTTCTGCCTGTCCTTTATTGGTTTTTAATGTGTAAAATAGGGTTAGCAGGAGGAGTGGTGCTACAATTGTGGTGTTGCTGAAATAGATGTTAACCGGTGATGAATAGACAAGAAGCAGATAGAGAAATGCAACTGTAAGAGAGTTTTTTCCGAAAGAGAAAAATCTGTTGTTAAGGTTATAAATAAGTGCTGCTGTAAAACCGGTAGATGCAATTGAGTAAAGGGCCGGTGCAGTTGTTGAGATATAGAGGGCGCTGCCCAGCATAGCAGTAAAACATAAGGCAATAAACAGAGGGTGAGCAACAAAAGTGTATCTTTTATCTCTTTTCATACTTTTTTGAATCTCTTTTAAAGCAGATCGGTGCCGATATCTTTTCTGAAAAACTTACCCTTATAATTGATGTCTTCTATCTGGTTGTAAACGGTTTGTCGGCATTCACTTATACCGCTTCCGGTAACAGTAAGGGCAAAAACTCTACCCCCGGCAGTGATAAGGCGGTTCTCTTTAGTGGCTGTACCGGCGTGGAACAGCATTTTATCCGGATAACTATTGTCAAGAGTTATCTCAATCCCCTTTTCGTAATTTTGAGGATACCCCTCAGAAACCATTACAACGGTAAGAGAGTGGTCGCTAGAAATTTTAATTTTCTGGCTAGAAAGTTTCTCCTGTCCCAGTGCTTTTAAATGTTCCAGTAAATCACTCTCGATTCTGGGTAAAATAGCTTCTGTTTCAGGGTCTCCAAGCCGCACATTGTATTCAATAACATAGGGCGACCCGTTGCAATTCATCAGTCCGATAAAAATGAACCCTTTATAGTGAATATTATCTTTTTGTAATCCGTGAATTGTAGGGATAATAACTTGACTTTCTACTTTTTGCATAAAATCATCGGTAGCAAAAGGGACAGGGGAGACAGCCCCCATTCCTCCTGTGTTGAGCCCCTTATCACCATCATAAATTCTTTTGTAATCTTTTGCTTCTGGAAGAATCAGGTACTCTTTTCCATCGGTCATAATAAAAACGGAAAGCTCTATGCCATGGAGAAACTCCTCTATTACAACAGTCTCACCTGCTTTTCCAAATTTACCTCCGAGCATCTCTCTGAGTTCTTCCTTTGCCTGGCCGAGAGTCTCAGGAATAATAACACCCTTTCCTGCAGCAAGTCCGTCTGCTTTCAGAACATAGGGAGGCGAAAGTGACTCTAGGAATGAAAAGGCCTCATTAATGGTGTTTTTGTTGAAAGAGTTATAAGAGGCAGTAGGAATATTATGTTTTTTCATAAAGGCTTTGGCAAACTCTTTGCTTCCCTCCAGAGCAGCACCGGAAGAGTCGGGGCCTACGAAAAGGATTTCTCCAAGTTGAGCATCTTGTCTGAAGTAGTCTCCGAGCCCTCTCACCAGAGGTTCTTCCGGACCGACAACAACCATGTTGATGTCATTTTCTATAACGCAATGTTTAATGGATTCAAAATTAAGAATGTCGATGCTGATATTGGTGGCAACAGATGCGGTTCCGGGATTCCCGGGAGCACAAAAGAGTTTGGTTAAAAGCGGACTTTGTGATATTTTCCAGGCAATTGCATTCTCTCTGCCTCCGGAACCAATGATTAGTACCTTCATCTTTTTTAGGCAAAAATAACAATAATAAATTAACTTTGTAAGCTATCTGTAATTACTATGAGATATTTAACTTTGGCTTTGATTATAATGTTGCTTTCACTCTCCTCTTGTTCGAGAGGGCTTATTTCGCAGAAAGAGCTGCCTGAAATCATTGCCGAGTTATATAAGGCAGACCGTTATATAAATAACGATCCGATGCTTATTCTTATGTCAGACACAACCCGTATTTACGAGGCTGTCTTTAATAAATACGGATATACTACTGATAATTTTGTTAAAACATTAGAACACTATCTTTCGAGGCCGAGAATTCTTAAAGGTATTTATGTTCAGGCCAGGGTTATTATTGAGCAGGAGGACCAGCTGCTTACAGAATACATGAAGCAAAAGGCAAGAGAAGATTTTCTTTTACAGCCCTACAGAGCAATTACAGATTCAGCTGATGTGATTAAACAGAGGAGAGGGAGAGAGAGGTTGCTTCGGTGGATTCTTGTTCCCGCGAGCTCTTCCGGCTGGAGTATTGCACTTGGCGACTCTCTGCAATCTCTTTACCAGCACCCGGTAATGTCAGAATGGTGGGCAGAAAACTTTAATGTACAAGAAATGAATTATTTATATATAAAGGATAATGAGAAAAATCGCCGCGCAGTACCTGTTCCCGATGAATTCATCGGAACCGTTAGCGAAAGGGGTAGTTACATTAGATGACAACGGAACTGTTGTAGATGTTGGAGTGTTGGATGATGAGTGCGAGAGTACTGAATTTTACAATGGTATATTGGTTCCGGGTTTTGTTAACTCTCACTCTCATCTAGAGCTTTCACATTTAAAAGGGGCTTTTACCAAAGGTTCCGGAATGGCCGGTTTTATCCGTCAGATTAATCTGCTCAGAAACAGCGTCGATTTGCAAGGAAGAGCAGAGGCTTTTGCCCGGGAAATGGAGCAGCTATACAACTCGGGTGTTTCTGCTGTAGCAGATATAAGTAATTGTGATGAGACTTTTAATTATAAATCGGAATCTCCGCTTTATACCAGAACTTTTCTGGAAGTTTTCGGAAGTGAACCCTCAGATGCAGACGAGATTGTAAGAGGAGTTAAGGAACTGTCGAAAAAGGCAGACGAGATAGGCATTGATGCAGCTCCCACTCCTCACTCCTGTTATACAATGAGCCCCCGATTGCTTGAGATGATTTGCAGAGAGGCGCTTTCCGGCGGATGGCTCTCATACCACAATCAGGAGAGCTGGGAAGAGGAAGAGCTTATTAAGAACGGGTCGGGTCCTTTGCATCATGAGTACAAAAGACGCGGCTTAAGTACTCCTCCGATAACCGGAGAGCCCGCTCTGCTCTACTTTCTCGGAATGCTCGATAAGGTGGGAGGGGCTAAGGAGAGTAAAGTGCTTCTGGTGCACAATACCTTTACAGATGAGTATAGTGCAGAGAGTGCTATTGAGAGGGTGAAAAATTTATTCTGGGCGGTGTGCCCTTTGTCTAATTTGTTTATTCATAATTCATTACCTCCTCTTGAACTGCTAAGAAAAAAGGGGGCGGTTATAACTGTTGGTACTGACTCTCTCTCGAGTAACGATATTTTGTCGATGGCAGAAGAGATTAAATGTATAGATAAATACTTTCCTTCAATACCACTTGGCGAGATATTGCAGTGGTGTACCATTAACGGTGCCAGGTTCCTAGGTGTTGAGGATAAATTCGGCTCTTTTGAACCCGGGAAAAAACCGGGGGTGGTTTTGATAGAGAATGTAGATCTGGTTAACTTAAAACTCAGAGAAATAAGTACTACCAGGAGATTAATGTAAATTAAAAATGGCAACAATTCTATTCCATGATATTATTTTCGGCCCTGTTCAGAGCAGGCGCTTGGGTGTTTCATTGGGAGTGAACTTGCTCCCCACCTATGGGAAATGGTGTAATTTTGATTGTGTTTACTGCGAGTGCGGATTCAATAAAGATGGTAGAGATGACAGAAAGCTGCCGACGGCAGAAGATGTAGCTGAAATTATGAGGCAAAAGTTGGTAAATCACGATTTAACAATCGGTAAAATAGATACCATAACCTTTTCTGGCAACGGAGAGCCCACTATGCATCCCTCTTTTTCGCAGATTATCGATAATACAATATTTCTGCGCGACTCTTTTGCTGCAGAGGCTAAGATTTCTGTTCTTTCTAACGGATCGATGCTTGATAAAAAGGATGTAATTGATGCACTTATGAAAATTGATAATGCCATTATCAAGATAGACTCTGCTTTTGACAGTACTGTTGAGATTATAGACAGACCTCAGTATAATTACTCTGTAGAAAAGGTTGTCTCTGATCTTGCCCCTTTAAAGGGTAAATATGTGCTTCAGACAATGTTTCTCAGAGGCAGAGATGGTGATGTTATCATTGACAATACAACAGAGGAGGAGATTAACGGATGGTATAAGATAGCAGAGAGGACATCTCCCCGTCAGATAATGATTTATACAATAGACAGAGAGACTCCTATGAGCGGTCTTGAGAAGGTATCAGTAGAGGAGATGGAGCAAATTGCGGCACCTTTAAGAGCTAAGGGTTTTAATGTGAGCGTAAGTGGATAATTTTTTGTGTTATGAGGGTTCTTATTCAGAGAGTTTCACAGGCTTCGGTAGTTTCCGATGGAATACTAACCGGCAAAATAGGTCGTGGACTATTGATTTTAGTGGGTTTTGAAGAGAAGGATAGTGAAAAAGATATAGAATATGCAGTTAAAAAAATTGTAAATCTTCGTATATTTGACGATGCCGGTGGGGTTATGAATCTGTCAATGTGTGATGTGTCGGGAGAGTTACTGGTGGTAAGTCAGTTTACGCTTCATGCTTCCACAAAAAAAGGGAACAGACCCTCCTACATAAGGGCAGCAGTGCCGGAGATAGCGATCCCTTTGTATGAATCGTTTCTGACAGCTCTCGGTAACGCTTCAGGTAAAGCTCCCGCCTGCGGAATTTTTGGTGCTGATATGCAGGTTTCCCTTGTGAACGATGGCCCGGTGACTATATGGATAGATACACAAAATAAAAGTGATTAATTACAATTAAAATGGAACAGATAAAAAATCAAATACGGCAGATTGAAGAGAGTGTAAAGGATATGATTACCCCTGATGTTCTTTCGGCTTGTCTGGGCTTTATTGATCTTACCTCATTAAACAGCACAGATACCTCCTCTAAAATTATCTCAATGACTCAAAAGGTCAACTCTTTCCCTCTCTCTTTCGGAAATTATCCTCAAGTTGCTGCAATTTGTGTTTACCCAAATTTTGCAGAGGTAGTAAAGGAAACCCTTACCGATAAGCGGGTAAAGATTGCTGTAGTGGCAGGTGTGTTCCCGAGCTCACAAAGTTTTGCCGAGATAAAATCGGCAGAGTGTAAACTCGCTGCTCAAAAGGGAGCAGATGAGATAGATATAGTTCTCTCTTTAAATCATTTTCTTGCCGATAATTCGGCTGAGGCATCCCGTGAAATATCCTTAATGAAGGAGGCGGCAGGAGATGCACATCTGAAGGTTATTTTGGAGAGCGGGATTTTAAATGACCCTGCTTTGATTTACAAGGCATCGTTGCTTTCAATGGAGGCAGGTGCCGATTTTATCAAGACATCTACCGGTAAAAGTGAGCCGGCAGCAACTCCCGAAGCAGCAGTGGTGATGTGTACGGCAATCAGAGATTACTACGAAAAAACAGGAAAAAAAGTTGGTTTTAAACCTGCTGGAGGAATTATTGAACCGGAGGATGCAGTTAAATATTATGCAATTGTGAGAACAATTCTGGGTGTAGAATGGTTAAATAGTAACTACTTTAGAATTGGAGCAAGCAGGCTTGCCAATAATCTGCTATCTGCTCTTGAGAAAAAAAATGTAAATTATTTTTAAAAAGGATTAAATATGAAAAAAACTCTTTTATTGTTAATTGCACTATTGTCTGTTTCGGGCCTGTTTGCCCAAAACTACACCAGTTCTATAGGGCTTAGAATTGGTTCCAGTATAGGAGCCAGTTACAAACAATTTCTGGAACCAACCAGAGCAATAGAAGGTATTCTAGATTTGGATATTATTGAGAAAGACCATATGAAGATTAAAGTGACAGGAATATATCAGTTTCACTATAATGTTAATGTAGATGGTCTTGTGCTTTATGCCGGGCCCGGTGCCTCTGCAGGTATTTATGTAGGAGATTCAAGCGGCTTTATGATGTCAATAGATGGCATGGCTGGAGTTGAGTATAAGTTTCACAACTCTCCGATTGCTCTCTCTTTCGACTGGAATCCTAAGGTGCAGATAATTACAAATTCGGGTTTTAAACCTAATAATTTTGCACTTACAGTTCGTTTAGCTTTATAATTTTTTTAAACAGATAAATTATTAATTATGTTAAAAAACTACATTCAAGAGAACAAAGAGAGATTTTTGTCTGAACTATTTGAGCTTCTTAGAATTCCTTCTATCAGCTCTATGGCCGAACATAAGCCGGATATGCAAAAAGCGGCAGAAAAGTATGTTGAAGCACTACTTGCTGCCGGTTGTGACAGGGCAGAGATATACCCAACAAAAGGACATCCGGTTGTTTTTGCCGAAAAAATCATTGACAAGACAAAGCCAACAATACTTGTGTATGCTCATTATGATGTGCAGCCGGCTGACCCTCTTAATTTGTGGACGACACCTCCTTTTGAGCCGGAGATAAGAGATGGCGCTATTTATGCAAGAGGAGCGAATGACGATAAAGGCCAGGGTTTTATGCATATAAAAGCCTTTGAATATCTGGTTAGGACTAACCAGCTGAAGTGCAATGTTAAGTTTTTGATAGATGGCGAGGAGGAGATTGGGTCTCCAAGTTTGCCTGAGTGGGCAATTGCCAACAAGGATATGCTTGCCTGCGACGATATTCTGGTTTCTGACACAACTATGATTGACGAAAAGGTGCCTTCAATTAATGTGGGTATGAGAGGCCTTGCATATCTTGAAGTAGAGGTTAACGGACCTAACAAAGATCTTCACTCGGGTCATTACGGAGGAGCAATTGCCAATCCTATTAATGTTTTGGCCGGAATGATAGATAAACTTATTGACGATAAGGGCCGAATTACGATTAAAGGTTTTTACGATGATGTTGTTGAACTTACCAAAGAGGAGAGAGAGATGCTCGGTCGTGCTCCTTTTGACGAGGAGGAGTTCAAACACTTTTTGGGTATAGATGCCGTAAAAGGCGAAGAGGGCTACACAACTATGGAGAGAACCGGAATTCGTCCATGTCTTGATGTTAACGGAATTTGGGGTGGATACACCGGAGAGGGAGCAAAAACAGTTCTTCCGGCAAAGGCATTTGCCAAAATCTCTATGAGGATTGTACCTAATCAGGATAATAAAAAGATTGCCAAACTGTTCGAAGAGCATTTTAAGAGTCTTGCTCCTGCCGGAGTTACTGTTAAAGTTACTCCTCACCATGGTGGTCAGGGATTCCTGTGTCCAATCTCTTCAAATGTATATAAGTCTGCTGCCCGCGCAATAGGTGAAGTATACGGAATTGACCCTGTTCCAAGCAGAGGAGGTGGCAGTATTCCTGTTTTGGCTGATCTTCAGCAAATACTAAAAGCCAACCCTCTTCTGATGGGCTTTGGCCTTGAGAGAGATGTTATTCACTCTCCAAATGAGAGCTATCTTTTAAGTCAGTTTTTTAAAGGGATTGAATCTATCGGATTATTTTACAAATACTATACAGAATAGTAATACGGGACTTGAATAATTGATTAATTAATTGTGAGGTCCCGGGAAACGGGACCTTTTTTATATGTTCAGTGAGATTTTAAAAAATAAAGGGGCTGTTTCAGTGGCCATTCAAGGTGGTTTCGGAGCTTTTCACGAAGTTGCTGCCAAAAAATTTTTCGGATCAACTCCTGTTGAGATTGTTCCCTGTGATACCTTTTCCGATTTATTCGAAGAGCTGGCCGACAATAAAGCAGATTGCGGAATTGTTGCAGTCGAAAATTCTGTGGTTGGATCGCTTCTGCAAAACCACTCATCTATTCACGATACCAACCTGCCTATTGTGGGTGAAGTATATCTGAGGATTGTTCAGAACCTTCTGGCTCTTCCGGGTCAGACATTAGATCAGATAAAAGAGATTCACTCACATCCGGTTGCCATACAGCAATGTCATCTTTTCTTGAACACTCTTAGAAAAAAGGGGGTAAGAATTGTCGACTCTCTGGATACTGCTTTGAGTGCAAAGAAGATAAAAGAAGAAAATTTAACAGGTATTGGGGCTCTGGCGGGCGATATCGCTGCAGAGATGTACAATCTGGAGGTTATTGAGCGAGGGGTGGAGAGTAATAAGCGAAACTTTACAAGGTTTGTAATTATTGCTGCAAATGAAAAACTAAGAGATATCTTGCAGTTACAGCCCGGATTTATCGATAAGTCGTCGCTATGCTTCTCTCTTGCGCATAAACAGGGAAAGCTGTCGCATGTTCTTTCGGTACTATCTATTTATGGAATGAATCTTACCAAAATCCAATCTTTGCCCATTGTGGGAAAGGAGTGGGAGTATCTGTTTTATGCCGATCTTACCTTTGACGACTACGACAGATACAAACAAGCAATAGATGCTATTATTCCTATTACTGAAAATTTAAGAATTCTCGGAGAGTACAGACAAGGACAGAGGCCTCCGGAAAACAGATTATAATTACCTCTTTTCGCTTTTATTCATCCATGCAACCTCTTGAACAGGTTGGTGGGCTTTTGTGAGAATTTTGCCGTAAAGTTCTGGTCTTCTCGCATTTGTATAACGGAATCCTCCTGATTGTGTTAGTTTTTCTGGTGTGATAAGAGCTGTGGTGTAGTCGTCTCCCAGTTTCCGGCATTCTGCAATAATGTCTCCGTAGGGGTCAATTATCATCGAACAGCCGTTTTTCAACTGATCGTCCTCCATCCCAACAGGATTGGAAAAAACGGCGTAAACTCCGTTATCGTGTGCTCTTGAGGGTAACCAGCGCATCAGCCATTCCCGTCCTTTGGGACCATCGAACTCTTGGCGAAGAGATGTAGGATCATTCTCCCTGTTTTCCCATAATTGAGGATTTATATATCCGGAACCGGGCCTTGACGAAGGGGTACACATAGTTACATGAGGCATAAAGATAATATCGGCACCCAGCAGCCGTGTAGCCCTTACGTTTTCTATAATGTTATTGTCATAGCAGATTAATATTCCGCATCGCCATCCGTAAAGCTCGAAAGTTGTGTAGCTGTTTCCGGGAGTTATATTGCTGTTAATGAAAGGATGAAGTTTGCGATGTTTTGCTATTACACCATTCGAAGTAACACAAACATGTGCCTTGAATATATTTCCCGATTTATCTTTTTCGAAAAGGCCGGCCAGAATAGCAATATTGTATTCTGTTGCTATCTCTCTCAGGTTTTTTATACTTTCTCCTTCGGGGATATATTCAGCTAAATCGAAAAGCTGTTGCCGGTTAAGATTACGGGCAAAGGTGTAGCCTGTAAGAGAGCATTCGTGAAAAGCAATTACATTTGATTCCTCTGAAGCGGCTTCTGCAGAGAGTCTTTCCATAACCGCCAGGTTGTAGCCCTTATCAGCCGATTTAGGTTCGAATTGAGCTGTTGTTATTTTTATTGTTTCCATAGCGGGTAATTTTTAATAAAACCCCGCTCATACTATTGATGGCGGGGTTTTGGTTATTTCCGGAAAGAGTTAAATTGTTCTTCCGGGATATTGTTTAAGTGCAACCTCGAGACACTTCATAGCGTTTTTAAGGTCTTCTACATTAAGTACATATGCGATTCTAACTTCATCAATTCCTTTGCCTGGTGTGGCGTAGAAACCTGCTGCAGGAGCGAGCATAACGGTTTGATTTTCGTACTGGAACTCTTCGAGCAGCCACTGAGCAAATTTATCACTGTCGTCGACAGGAAGTCTTGCTATTGTATAAAAAGCACCCATAGGCATCGGTGAAAGGACACCGTCCATTTTGTTAAGAGCTTCAACCATAACATCTCTGCGATTTATGTACTCTGCTCTTACTTTGTCGAAGTACTCCTGAGGTGTGGCAAGTGCCCCTTCGGAGGCAATCTGACCCAGAGCAG
Source organism: uncultured Muribaculaceae bacterium (assembly GCA_964349315.1). GTDB lineage: Bacteria > Bacteroidota > Bacteroidia > Bacteroidales > UBA932 > Bact-08. The sequence continues at coordinate 19,583 of CAYGGD010000006.1, read as the reverse complement.
GAGAGCATAATCTTGCCTGAGCATACTTAAGTACAGCACTCATAACCTCTTTATTCTTAGATACAATTGCTCCAACCCTTACACCGCACATACTGTATCTTTTAGATACAGAGTCAAGTAAAATGACATTTTGCTCAAGACCGGTAAGGTGCATGCATGAGAAGTGAGGTTCGTCTGTGTAGCAGAACTCTCTGTAAACTTCGTCGGAGTAGATAAACAGGCTATATTTTTTTGCAATTTCTCCCAGCTGAATAAGTGCCTCCTTAGGATAGAGTGTTCCGGTAGGATTCCCCGGGTTGCAAATCATAATACCTTTTGTCTTTGGGGTAATCAGTTTCTCGAACTCCTCAATGTTGGGCAGAGCGAATCCATTCTCTATTTTTGTCTCAATAGGCCTGAGAGTAACCTCATTTTGAACCGCAATAGCATTGTAATTTGTGTAAAATGGTTCCATTACAATGATTTCGTCACCTGGGTCACAAGTCACTGCAAAAGCAATCTGTACAGATTCACTGCCACCTGTAGTAATATTTATTTCAGAAGCTGTAACATTAATGTTGATTTTCTGATAATACTTTGCAAGACCCTCTCTGTAGCTCTCTATTCCGGCAGAGTGGGGATATGGAATAAGTTCCAGTTTCATATTTCTTACAGCATCTAGTGCCTCTTTTGGAGAGGGGATGTCAGGCTGACCTATGTTCAGGTGGTACACCTTAATTCCTTTTTTCTTAGCTTGTTCTGCATAAGGAACCAGTTTCCTGATTGGAGATGCAGGCATCTGATGTGCTTTTTTTGAGAGTGTTAACATCTTAAAATTGTTTATTAAGTTATAATCTATTAGTTTTTTATTTCAAATTGCAATACAAATAAAGAACTAAAATAGAACATTTTTATCAATATTAAAAAAGATCTTTTAATATTTTGTAAGCTCTCTCATAAAGCCCTCAATACCAACCTGCATTTGAGCGGTTCTGGCAGAATAGTTATTTACAAGTATGGCAAAGTATAGAAACTCTCCCGGTTTTCTCTCGACATATCCGGCGTAGCACCTTACATTTCCTAAGGAGCCGCTTTTAGCATGTATTTTTTGTTTATCAGCCTCTTTCTCATCGGCCAGAACAGTTCTCAGAGTTCCCGGACCTCCCGGCTGCGGAAGACTCTCGAAAAAATAGTCGAAAATGTCGGTTTCTCTCATTTTTGCATAGTAGTTGCAGAAAAATCGTGCCGATACAAGGTTCATTCTAGAAAGTCCGCTACCGTCTGCCTGTGAGAAGCCAGTAGTGTTCAGTCCCATATCTCTAAACTCTCTGATAACTGCAACTCTGGATGAGTCGTATGAGCCAACTCCTGTCATCTGCTTACCTATCATTTTCAGAAGAACTTCTGCATAAAAATTATTGCTTATTCTGTTGGTAACATTTATTATTGATGTTAAAGGTGGTGATAGAGTCTCTGTTATTACAGTGAGTTCGCCCAGCGAAGGAGCATCGAACTCTTTAGCATCAAGAATTGCAGGATTGCTTAAAACACCTTTATTTACAAGATATTCACGGAACTCATATGCACAACTCAGGTGAGGGAATTTACTTGAGGTTACCACAAGAACAGAGTCAGCCCCTGCAGCCATGCTCCCCCTGAATTTACCTATTCGTGTAAGATCGGTAGTGTAGTATGCTGTCCGGTTACCGGTGTGATTGCTTCCGGTTGTCAGTAAGTTCTGATACTCCATACCAGGTATGGTGGGGTAGACCCTTTTGAGGTGAACATTATCACCTGCATTAAGACCAGGTACAAATGTAAAATACTGGCGGTTTTCGCTGAATGAGAGCCCCGATGCAGAGTGTCCGTATGAGGGACCGATGTTGCTCCACGACCAGCTGGTTGGTACTATTTCGTCTACTAAGAATCTGTCATCTGCTACTACATTTCCGTTTATGCGTTTTATTCCTGCATCGTCAAGTGCCATTTTCCATCCCATAAAAAGAGAGTCGGTAGGAATTGCGAGTGTATCCTGTGAACCTAAAGTAGGGTCTGCCCCTCCGACTATAAAAAGATCGCCGTACAGCACACCGTTTTGAATATAACCGGAATAGGCAAGTTTTGTTGCAAATTGGTAATCGGGTCCAAGCACTTTTAGGGCAATCCCGGTTGAAATAGTTTTCATAGTGGATGCCGTCAGCAGGGGCATGTCGGGATTCCATTGTGCTACTGTCCTCCCCCTGGAGTCCATTACCATAATGCCGGTAACGGAATTTTGAAAAAGAGTATCTTTTTTAAGTGTTTCTATGTATCTCTGCACTCGGTTGTTTTGTGCCGTAAGTGAAAGAGAAGACAAAAGGGTTAGTAAAACCGGGAGAAAAGTGAGAATTTGTTTCATTATTTAAGTTTTAATGGTGTTTGTGCAAAAGTACAAAAAATGCCAATCAATTTTTAAAATTATAACTACATTTGCCAGGTTTAAATGTATAAGCAAATGAGCAGTTTCAGAAAAAGAGCATTGGATGAATTTTCCGCCCACAAGGCAGAGCGCTTTTATCAGGAAAAAGTGCCTGTATCTCAGTATTTTGGGAAAAATGTTTTTGATATTGAGAAGATGCGAAGGTATCTATCTTCCGAAGCATACGAGGCAGTTCAGCTGGCAATTAATGAGGGTGTAAGAATTGACAGAAGGGTTGCAAATCAAATTGCTTCCGGAATGAAAGCATGGGCAATTGAAAGAGGGGCAACACATTACACCCATTGGTTTCACCCTTTAACAGACGCAACTGCAGAAAAACATGAGGCTTTCGTAGATCCTTCCACAAACGGAGGTGTTTTTGAAAACTTTAAGGGTGACGCGTTGGTTCAGCAAGAACCCGATGCTTCGAGCTTTCCGAATGGGGGTCTTAGAAATACGTTTGAGGCGCGAGGTTACACTGCTTGGGATCCTACATCTCCTGCTTTTATTATTGATGACACTTTGTGCATTCCTTCTGTATTTGTAGCATATACTGGGGAGTCTCTCGATATGAAAACCCCTCATCTGAAGTCTTTGCAGCAGCTGGATAAGGCGGCAACAGATGTGGCCAGATTATTCGAACCCAGAACCTCCAGAGTTAATGTGATGCTTGGTATTGAGCAGGAGTATTTTGTGGTGGATGAGGCGCTCTTCAGGGCGCGTCCCGATCTTATGCTTTGTAACAGAACCCTTATCGGTCACACTGCAGCAAAGGATCAACAGCTGGAAGATCACTATTTTGGCGCTATTCCTTCCAGAGTTATGTCTTTTATGAAGGATTTTGAGACCGAAGCTTTTAAGCTTGGAGTTGTGCTTAAAACACGACACAACGAAGTAGCTCCTAATCAGTTTGAGTTTGCACCTTATTTTGCAGAGGCTAATCTGTCTGTAGATCACAATCTTATGATGATGATTCTGATGAGAAAGATAGCCAAGAAACATAAGTTGAAGGTTATTTTTAACGAAAAACCTTTTGCAGGAATTAATGGCTCTGGAAAACACTGTAACTGGTCGCTTGTTACAAATAACGGAGTTAATTTACTCTCACCCGGCAAGACCCCCAGAACAAATATTCAATTCCTGAGCTTTTTTGTTTCGGTTATCAGGGCTGTATATGAGCACAATTACCTATTAATGGCAAGCACTGCCTCTTTGGGTAACTCACACCGGCTAGGAGGGAGTGAAGCTCCTCCTGCAATTATGTCGGTATTTGTAGGCACAACCCTTAGCGAGGTTCTCGACTCAATTGAGAAGATGGCAATTACTGACGACAGCGAAGAAAACAAGGCGATTAAGCTGGAGATTGTCAATAAAATTCCGGAAATATTACCTGATAATACAGACAGAAACAGGACGTCACCTTTTGCTTTTACAGGAAACAGGTTTGAGTTCCGGGCAGTTGGTTCGTCGGTTAATGTAGCCTCTTCGATGTTTATTTTAAATGCAGCTGTTGCTCAGCAATTGACTCGTTTTAAATCTCTTGTCGAAAACGAGATAAATGAGGGTCTTTCGAAAGATGAAGCTCTTCTGAAAATTATCAGGCAATACATCAGAGAGTCTGTAGATATCAGGTTCGAAGGAAACGGATACAGCGAAGAGTGGCATAAAGAGGCTGCAGCCCGCGGACTTAAGGGTATTTCGGATGTTCCGGAGGCTTTCAAAGCGTTTTTAGACGAAAAGACATTGAAATTGATGGAGGAGACTCAGGTTTTATGCCCGAGAGAGGTTGAGGCGAGGTACGAGGTTTTAAATGAGCTTTATATTAAAAAACTTCAGATAGAGGCAAGAGTTCTGGGAGACCTTACAATTAATCACATAATTCCAACCGCTATTAAGTTTCAGAATTCTTTAATTCAAAATGTTTTAGGTATAAAAGAGATTTTTGGCGATCAGGAGTTCAGAGTTATGTCGGAGAGGCAGATAAAAAGTATTAAAAAGATATCGGGTTATATTCAGGGTTTAAGAGAAGACTCTCACGATTTAATAGAGGCAAGAAAAAAAGCAAATCAGATAACCTCTTATGCAGAGCGGGCAGCCGATTACTCGGCTAATGTCCTGCCTTATATGGCCAAAATAAGGACAATAACAGATAAACTGGAGATGCTTGTCGATGACGAACTTTGGCCGTTACCTAAATACAGGGAGTTGCTCTTTTGGCGATAATCTTTATTTTTGCATAATAATAAAGATATTAATATGACCGAAACTAATGCCGATGCGCAAAAATATGCCCAAAGAGGGGTCTCTTCGTCAAAAACAGATGTGCATAAGGCAATCGAAAAAACAGATAAAGGGTTATTCCCGGGTGCTTTCTGCAAAATAGTACCCGATTTCTTAGGCGGCGATCCCGAATATTGCGTTGTTATGCACGCCGATGGTGCCGGAACAAAATCTTCGCTGGCATATGCCTACTGGAAAGAGACAGGCGATATTAGTGTTTGGAGGGGAATTGCACAGGATGCTGTTGTGATGAACCTGGATGATCTTCTTTGTGTAGGTGTTACCGATAATATTCTACTCTCTTCTACAATTGGGCGTAACAAGCACCGTATTCCGGGAGAGGTTATTTCCGAAATCATTAAAGGTACCGAAGAGTTTGCAGCTAAAATGGCCGGATATGGTGTTAATATTGTTCTTACCGGTGGTGAGACAGCCGATGTAGGGGATTTGGTCAGGACAATAATAGTGGACAGTACGGTTTGTGCCAGGATTAAAAGGGCTGATATTATTGATAATTCGTCGATTTGTGCAGGGAATGTGATAGTGGCTCTCTCTTCTTACGGGAAAGCGGTTTACGAAGATTACTACAACGGCGGTACAGGAAGCAACGGACTTACCTCTGCCAGACACGACCTGTTCGGAAGTGAGGTGAGAGATAAATATCCGGAGACATACAATTGCCAAATACCCAAAGAACTGGCTTATACAGGGACAAGAACCCTTACCGAAATTGAACCCGAAACAGGGGTTACTTTTGGTAAGCTTGTGCTATCTCCTACAAGGACATACGCTCCGGTTATCAGAGAGATTTTGGAGAGATTCAGAAGTGATATAAACGGAATGGTTCACTGTTCCGGAGGAGCACAGACAAAGGTCCTTAATTTTATAGAGAAGCTTAGAGTTGTTAAAGATTCTATGTTTGCAGTTCCCCCTTTGTTCCGTCATATTCAAAATGAGTCATCTACTTCGTGGGAGGAGATGTACAGGGTATTTAATATGGGACACAGGATGGAAATTTATGTAAACGAGAGTAGGGCACAGGATATTATTGACATTTCCTGTAAATACGGAGTAGATGCAAAAGTTATAGGCAGAGTTGAAAAAGCTCCCCAAAAAGAGGTGATTTTAATAACAGAATATGGAAAATTCAGATATGATGGATAAAAAAAGATTTAACTTCAGAGTGATTGCCCTGATTGTATTTGCTACCCTAATTCTGGGTGGTTGCAGAGATAATTCTATTACAAACCGGGCTCTGTACGACAAAGAATCGATTTATTATGCCGACTATAAAGGATATCCCGGGCTTAAATCGCTGCCTGTCGGAATGTTTGATTCTGGCACCGGGGGGCTGACAGTTATGGAGCAGTTCCTATTCCTGGACAGTTTTAACAATGAAACAGGTGAAGAGGGGCCGGACGGGATTCCGGATTTTGATGGTGAGGCCTTTATTTATTTGGCCGATCAGGCCAATATGCCATATGGTGTTTATCCTTCGCAGGGAAAGAGCGATTTTTTAAGAGAACTTATAATTAAGGATGCTCTCTTTTTAACATCGGAACCATACAGGACAAAAATTGTTGTAATTGCTTGTAATACAGCTACTGCCTATGGGTTAGAAGATATCCGCTGGCTTTTGGAAAGGAGTAAAACAGGAGTTAGAACAGTAGGGGTAATTGAGGCAGGTGTTGATGGAGCTATGTCACTTATTCCTTCGGACAGCAAAAGTTTTGCTGTTGGTGTTCTGGCAACTGTAGGTACAATATCTTCCGGTGGTTACGAGGACGCAATTTATAAATATGCTGCTGATAAAGCATACTCGGGAGATGTCAGAGTGGTTAATCAGGGTGGGCTCGGATTTGCAGAGGCTGTTGATTCAGAACCTGATTATATTTCGGGGAGTGCTCAGTTTCCAAGAACAAATTACAGAGGACCCCGGTACAATACAGAAGATGGCATAAGCTGCGATTTGATGAAATTATACAATTTTGATACAACAGGAAATGCCCTGCTGGTTAGTTATGATGAGAGTGGTGAGGTGGCAGATATTCAGCTCAACTCTACAGGAAATTATGCACGGTTCCATATGGTAACCCTTTTGAACAAACACAAAGAGCAGAATCCGGGAGTAAGGATGAAATCTGTAATTCTCGGTTGCACACACTATCCTTACCTGGAAGATACTCTTAAAAAGGTGACAGAAGAGCTTCGTATGTATGAGGAGAACGGCGAAAAAGTGTATGCAAGTCTTTTGGCAGAAGAGTTACATTTTATAGATCCTGCAATCAACACGGCAAAGGAGACTTTCAGAATTCTTTTTGAAGAGAATTTACTTGACAGATCGGGTAGAGGTAATACTTTGGCCGGATTTATTTCAGTTCCACGCGAAGATCTCACTGAGGAGAGCAGAGATGAGTCGGGTAATTTTACCTTCGATTATAAATACGGGCGTGAAACAGGTTCAGAGAAACCGGATGTACGTATTGTTCCTTTTTCGTATGATAATATTAACCAGGATAATCTTAATCGTATCAGGGAACGGTTACCTTTAACCTATTCGCTGATAATAAAGGAGCTGTAACAGGGAATGATATACAAGGATAATATTTCTCAGGAGGAGTTGGAAAGGTTACCGGTTGCCGATTTTTCGGGCGAAATTGCTTTGGTTAACGGTGTGGATGATAATTACTGGAGTGCAATTGACTATTTAAGCCGTCAGAAAATACTGGGATTTGATACTGAGACAAAGCCCTCTTTTGTTGCTAATTCTAAACGAAACAGCGTGGCTCTTTTGCAGTTGTCTGGCAAGGATAATGCTTTTATTTTCAGGTTGCACAGCACCGGACTTAAACCTGAGCTGATAAAGTTATTATCCTCTTCGAGAATTATAAAAGTAGGAGTTGCAGTTACCGATGATATCCGCTCTTTACAATACCACTCGAAGTTTGCACCTAAGGGATTTGTCGACCTTCAGTCAATTGCGTCTCAATGGGGTATTCAGGAGAAGAGCGTAAGAAAGCTGGCTGCAATAATTCTTGGGGTGAGAGTTTCAAAGTCGCAGCAGTTGTCTAACTGGGAGTCGAATGACCTAACTGCTGCACAGCTCCATTATGCGGCGGTAGATGCCTGGATTTGTCAAAAGATGTATCTAAAATTGCTCAGCACTCCAAAAGTTAAAACAGATTGATATATGGAAAAGATTGAGATAGTTAATGGAGATAAAAGTGATGTGTACATCTCACTGATTCCTCAAATACATGCTCTTATTAATGGCGAAGAGGATTTGTACGCAAATCTTGCTAATGTAACAGCAGCTTTGAAGGAGGCATTCGGCTTTTTTTGGGTTGGTTTTTATCTTGCAAAAAAGGATTCCAACGGAGTCGCTTCGCTTGTGCTGGGGCCTTTTCAGGGCCCTGTTGCGTGTACCCGGATTCCATTCGGAAAAGGGGTGTGCGGTGCTTCCTGGAAAGAGAAAAGAACCCTGATAGTTCCTGATGTAGATAAATTTCCGGGCCATATTGCCTGCAGTTCATTGTCCAGGTCTGAAATAGTAGTCCCCTTTTTTAAAGCAGGAGAAGTTGTTGCTGTTCTTGATGTTGACAGCGACACTTTAGACTCCTTTGACGAGGTGGATGCAAGCTTTCTGTCTGAAATATTTCCGGAGGATTTCTGGGACAATTGAAAAATTTGTATATCTTTGCAAACTCAATTTGGTACCCTGGCCGAGTGGTTAGGCAACGGTCTGCAAAACCGTGTACAGCAGTTCGATTCTGCTGGGTACCTCAAAAAAAACTCTCTGTATGCTTTTTGCGACAGAGAGTTTTTTAATAAATAATAACAAAGTGTTTTTATAGTTCTTCGAAGTTTACATCTGAAAAGGACGATGTTACTGGCTCCTTTTGATAGTTAGACGCAGTTGACGGATTTTTCTCTTTTATGAAATCGATAACTTCCTGCAGCCCCTGTGTAAACTTTTCAAAATCTTCCTTATAAAGAAAAATCTTGTGTTTGTCGTAAACAAATCTTCCGTCTTTGTCAATTCTCCTTTTACTCTCTGTAATGGTAAGGTAGTAGTCGTTGTTTTTAGTTGCTTTAACATCAAAGAAATAAGTTCTTTTACCTGCTCTTACCGGTTTTGAGTGAACATCATCTCCATTGCGTTCCTGTGGTTCAGCATTGTCAAAATCCTCGAAGTACATTTTTTTCGTTTTTAAGTTTATATCACAAAGATAAAATTATTTTTTATGCACAAAAATCTATCTTTGTAAAATATTTGATTAAATATCTTTTTTATGATTAGCAGGAGATTGATCCGCATTAAGGTTTTTAAAGTTCTTTTTGGTCGTGTTACTTCAGGGTCAGACTCATTTCTGGCTGCCGAAAAGGAGCTGTTGATGAGTTGTGATAAAACACTGGAGCTCTACTATTTTTTATTATCTCTTCCTGTGGCCGTTAAAAGGGTTGCCGAGCAAAAGATTGAGTCGGGACTTAAAAAGTTTCAACCATCCGAAGAGGAGGCAAATCCCAATAGAAAGTTTATTAATAACAGACTGATTGAGATGATTGAATCAGATCCCGACATTAGCGGCTTTTGCTCTAACAGGGGTGTTTTATGGCAGGATTATGACTCTGTTGTTAAAAAACTTCATGCATCACTCTGTGCTTCAGGTTATTATCGTGAATATATGAGCTCTTCTGAGAATAGTCTGCATGAAGATATTAAACTTGTATGTAGCTTTTTTGAACAGGAACTTGAAGATTCTGAAGAGCTTGACTCAATTCTCGAAGATATCAGTCTGTACTGGACTGATGATCTTGCCTTTGTGGTAAATGTTATTACCAAAAGGTTGTATGGAATAATCAAGGGAGAGAATATTCCACATCCCAAACCGTTTTTGAAGGATGAGGACAGAGATTATGCGGTCAGGCTACTAAATGTGTCAATGATTAGGTATAGTGAATATACAAATTTAATGTCCGAATTTGTCCACAACTGGGAGACGGATCGTCTTGCCCTTACAGATATAGCTTTAATTGTTATGGGTATTGCTGAGGCAGTCTCTTTTCCCAATATACCTCTCAAGGTAACAATAAACGAGTATGTAGAACTTTCGAAGTATTACAGTACCCCAAACAGTAAAGTTTTTGTGAATGGTATGCTTGATAAAATTCTTCTCTCGTTAAAGGAGAGGGGCGTTATTAAAAAAAGTGGCAGAGGTTTGGTAGGGTCGTCAGAATAGTTAAATTTGTATAATAATTAATAAATAATAGTAAAATGAACTTTAATGTAATTCTTCAGGCAGGAGATGCCGGTGGTGTGGGTAATTATAGCTTTCTCATAATGATGGGGTTGATTTTTGTCGTAATGTACTTTTTTATGATAAGACCTCAGCAGAAAAAACAGAAAGATCTTGCCAACTTCAGAAATAGTCTTGCTAAGGGTGATAAAGTGGTTACTATCGGAGGTATGTACGGTGTAATATCTGAGGTAAAGGACAGATATGTTATAGTTGAGGTGGATAGCAATGTGAAGCTCAGATTTGACAAATCGGCTATTGTTAAAGATATTTCGGATATCCCTGCACAAAAATAACATCTCCGGAATCAGGATCTGTTTACACACTAATTTTTCCGAAAGAGGCAGACATTTATTTATTATTTGTTCTGTCTCTTTTTTGCATATCAGGTTATTATCAGTACAACGGCAATGAGCAGAAGTAAATGTATAGTATGTACCGGTGGTATAGGTAGCGGAAAGAGCTATGTAGCAAGGATCTTTTCCGGGTTGGGTATACCCGTTTACATTGCCGATGAGAGGGCAAAAGAGCTTTATATGAGAGACTCTCTTTTGTTGAAGGAGCTTGTAAATCTACTGGGCAATGACATTTTGGAAGAGGGGAGGTTAAATAAAGAGGTTATGGCATCAAAAATATTTCCAAACCCGGCTCTTTTAAATAAGGTGAATGATATTGTTCATCCAAGAGTTTTAAATGATTTTAAGTTGTGGCAGAAAAAGGAGGAGGAGAGGGGAGCAGGCGTGGTTGTTTTTGAAAGTGCTATTTTTATTGAATCGCCTGTTTTTCACCATATTGCAGATAAGATTTTGGTGGTGTCAGCGCCTGTTAGCGAAAGAATTAGAAGGGTGATTAAAAGAGATAAAATGTCAGAACAGCAGGTAAGAGAGAGGATTGCAAGGCAGCTTACTGACGAACAGCTATTCCAAAGGGCAGATTTTATTATCTTTGCTGACGGAAAAAGGGCAGTGCTTCCTCAAGTGTTGTCTTTATTAAACGAAGTATAATATTTTTAATATGAGTAAGACAGATTTACAAAAAATTCTATCGGTTTCGGGCCATCAGGGGCTTTACAGATTCGTTGCACAGGCAAATGCAGGTGTTGTTGCAGAGAGTATATCTACCGGGAAAAGAAATATGTTTGGTTTGAGCGCCCGTTTAACCTCTTTGTCGGACATATCAATTTATACACAAACTGAGGAGATGCCTCTAGTTAAGGTGTTCGAAAAGATGAAAGAGCACCTGGGAGAGGAGAGTGCCCCTTCTGCCAGATCGAAACCTGAAGAGTTAAAAGGGTTTTTCGAAAAAGTTGTGCCCGACTACGATCAAGATCGCTTTTATGTGTCGCATATGAAAAAGGTAGTTGAGTGGTATAACTCATTAAAAGAGAATGCATCTCTTGAGTTTGAGGAGAAAGAAGAGAGCAAGAACACCGGAGAAAAATAATGAGATCTGTTCAGTTGGTAACTCTGGGCTGCTCTAAAAACAGAGTCGATTCCGAACATCTGCTCAGACAGATTGCAGATTCGGGAATTGAAATTATTCATGAGGGGAATGATTTTTCGGCTATTCATCCCGATGCCGTTATCATAAATACATGTGGTTTTATCAAGGATGCCAAGGAAGAGTCAATAGAGGCTGTTTTACAGGCTGTGGAGGCGAAAAATAAAGGCTTTACCGGAAAGGTGTTTGTATTTGGATGTTTGTCCGAGCGTTACAGAAATGAGTTGACTCTGGAGATACCGGAAGTGGATGGTTTCTATGGCGCTTTTGAGATGAACTCGGTTTTAAGAGCATTAGGAAAAGTGTGGGATTGCAGGTTAAATAACAAAAGGTTTTTAACCACACCTTCGCATTACGCCTATATTAAGATTTCTGAGGGTTGTGACAGAGTTTGTTCTTACTGCTCGATACCTCTTATCAGGGGTGGTCACAAATCGGTAGCAGAAGAGGAGCTTGTTGAGGAGGCAGCTTATCTGGCAGATGGCGGTGTTAAGGAGCTTGTTGTGGTTGCTCAGGATACTACCTACTATGGGATAGATCTTTACAAAGAGAGAAGATTGGCCGGTTTGCTTGAAAAATTGTGCGGCGTTAATGGTATAGAATGGGTAAGATTGCTTTACTCATATCCTGCATCATTTCCGGAGAGTATTCTCGATGTTATGGCCGGTAATCCTAAAATGTGTCGCTATCTTGACATTCCTTTGCAACATGTTAATGACAAGGTGCTGAACAATATGAGAAGGAATATTGATAGTACTGCAACCCGCAAGCTTGTAGAGACTATCAGAAAAAAGGTTCCTGACATTGTTCTGCGAACCACAATGATTGTAGGCCATCCCGGAGAGAGTCCGAGAGCTTTTGATCAGTTGCTCGATTTTGTAAAGGAGATGAAGTTTGAAAGATTGGGAGCATTCACCTACTCTGAGGAGGAGGGAACCTGGGGTGCTCAGAGCCTTAAAGACTCAATTTCTCAAAAAGTGAAGGATGAGAGGTACGAAAAACTGATGGATGTACAGTCGCAAATATCATTGAATTATAATATCTCACGCATCGGAAAAACCGAGAGGGTATTGATAGACTCGTTTGGCGAAGGAGTTTATGTTGCCCGCAGTATGAGTGAGGCTCCTGAAGTAGACGGTGAGATACTTATAGGGGCAGATAGTTTGACAGAAGAACTGAAAAGTAAAAATATTATTGGTACATTTGTGGATGTAAAGATAGAAAATGCCGATGAATATGATCTTTCGGCGTCATTTATTTAATTAAGAAACCTACATTAAAGAGATTATGAAACTATTGGATGGAAAAGTTGCTCTTGTGACAGGAGCCGCAAGAGGAATTGGTAAAGCTATAGCAGTCAGATATGCACAGAATGGTGCAAATGTAGCAATCACAGATCTTTCTCTGGACGAAAATGCTGCAGAAACAGTTAAAGAGATTGAGAGTTATGGCGTAAAGGCAATGGCAATTGCCTCTGATGCCTCTTCTTTTGACCAGGCACATTCTGTTGTCGAAGAGGTTGTTAAGGTAATGGGGCGTCTTGATATTCTTGTGAACAATGCAGGGATTACAAAAGACGGACTTATGATGAGAATGTCTGAACAGCAGTGGGATATGGTTATTAATGTAAATCTGAAGAGCGCTTTTAATTATGTTCATGCCGTTACTCCGGTTATGATGAGGCAAAAGGTCGGCTCAATTATTAATATGAGTTCTGTGGTAGGCGTTGGCGGTAATGCAGGGCAGGCAAATTACTCTGCATCTAAGGCAGGTATGCTTGGGCTTACGAAATCGATAGCCCAGGAGCTGGGTTCGAGAGGGGTACGATCAAATGCTGTTGCACCCGGATTTATCTTAACAGAGATGACCGGCAAATTGCCTGAAGAGGTTAAGAAACAGTGGGCAGAGCAGATTCCTCTAAGGAGGGGCGGCTCACCGGAAGATGTTGCCGATGTATGTCTCTTCCTTGCCTCCGATTTATCCTCTTATGTAACCGGTCAGGTTATCTCGGTTTGCGGTGGAATGAAAATGTAATTAACTAATAACTATTTTATTATGAAAAGGATACTTGCAATTTCGGGCGCATTTTTAATTTTGTTGGGGTGTACTGCCTCTACAAATAATCCAGAAGGGTTAAAAGTGATGATTCAGGTAGACTTTGAAGGTGTAACCGGGGTGGTTAATTTCGACGAAACCTATCCCGGACATATTCATTTTGAGCGAAATTGTGAGATCCTCACAAAGGAGATTAATGCTGCAATAGAGGGTGCAATAGCAGCAGGAGCTACTGAGATTGTTGTGAGAGACGGACATTCTGGAAACATAAATGTAAATCCTGTGCTTCTCGATAAAAGAGCTAAACTTACCAGAGGAAGGTTGCCTGGAGCACCTCATACGATGGTTTTGGGTATAGATTCTACTTTTGATGCCCTGTTGTTTATTGGGGCGCATGCCAGAGCCGGAATCGAAGACGGGATTCTTTCCCATACTATGTCACTCAAAGTATTGGACTTTAAAATAAACGATAAACCTCTTTTTGAGGCAGCTTATAATTCTCTCTATGCAGGACTTTTTGGTGTGCCTGTTGTTTTTTTGGCAGGAGATGATGCTGCCTGCAGAGAGGCAATAGAGAATTTCGGAAATATAGATACTGTAATTACCAAGTATGCTTACGGCAGAACATCTGCTATGAGCAAATCACCAGAAGTGGTTTACGGAGAGATTCGTGCAGGTGTAGAAAAAGCACTTCGAAACCTGGATAACGGTGTGATATTTGCAATGGATCCTCCATACAGAATGGAAGTGAGGGTCAAGACAGACGATGGTGAAAAAACGGTTACCCACACTTCTGACACATTGGAAGTTGTAATGAGAAAATTTTGGGAAAATCTATAAATTATGAGAAAGATATTGTCAACTATCAAAGCAACAGCAATATTCTTAATGCTCGTTATTGTTGCTTCCTGCGGTCCGCTGCTTGAAACTCTTGTGGTTGAGAGCAGGGTAGATCCTCTATATCCTGTTAATTTCGATAATAAATCGATTTCTGTTTTTGTGTCGGTAACAGATAGCATCAACGGAAATGACACCATTTATCTCTTTAAGAATGATACTTCGCATATGGTAAGAATGGCCGAGGGTGTTGCCACTGCGATTGAGAGAAATTTGGCTATGGATGCAGGAGCCATATATGTCTTTAAACACTATCCCGATATTGACCAAGAGATTGATATGGGGTATATCCAAAATCTTTCGTTTATATCAAATTCTGATATTGTGGTGATTCTGGATACAATGTACGTTACATATCCTGATATTTTTCAGAATGTAGGTCCTTCTTCCGGAGCTCTTTACGGCTCAAGCTTTATTTTTACATCGGTCAGATCGGTATTAAATGTTTATGATGGGCTTACTGCGCAAAAACTGGCCGAGATAAACAAGGTTGATACTGTTTACTGGGAGGTTTTGTCCAGACGCGATTTAGACTACTCCTCGGTACTTAACAGGGTAAGACAATCTTTGCCTGAGGTGACAGCTGCCATTGCTTCGGAGGTTGTTTCTACTATGTTCCCTGCCTGGGAAGAGCAGCAGAGGTATCTATATGTTTATGAAACCCGAACATGGGAAAGAGCTTACAATCATGCGTTCAACTTCAGATGGACAGAGGCAATGGATATCTGGATGTCCGAAACCCGCAACAGTGATCCTCAAAGGGTAGCTGCAGCTGCATTTAATCTGGCTGTGGCATGTGAACTTACAGACCGTCTAGATCTTGCTATGGAGTGGATAGACCTATCTCTTAAGAGCTATAATCTTAAAGGGGCGTTAAGTTATAAACAGTTTTTGTCTGAAAAGCTTGAAAAAAGAGAAAGATAAAACAAAGAGAGACATTGGTCTCAGAAAACATCGTAAAACAATTCTTTTTAACGATAAGGAGTTGGAAGCGCTTGATTTATACTGTAAAAAATACAAGGTTAAATCGAAAACCAAGTTTTGCCGGGAGGCAATAATATCTGTGATTCTTAGACAATTCGAAGAGGATCATCCCCGATTATTCTGATTGAAAAAAAATGGTGGGTCTGTAAGCCGGATTCTGTATTCTTTTCAGAATCTCTGTCATCTGTCTGATGCAACCTACCCCCCGGCATTGAGCGAGCAGCCCTCAGGCGCCGGTATATGTGGTCTTGCAGGAGACTGTTCGTACCCTTACTGTGTCGCCACAATAAGTCGTGGGCTCTTACCCCGCGTTTTCACCCTTACCCCGTGGGGGCGGTTGTTTTCTGTTACGATTTACCCAAGGTTACCCCCGGCTGTGCTTTCCACAGAGTCTTGCTCTATCCTGTCCGGACTTTCCTCCCAAACATAAATGTTAAGGCGACAGAGCGACCCACCATAGGTGCAAAGGTAAATAAAAGATGGTTGAGAATAAATTTTTATATCTTTGCGGTGCATTAACAATGCTTGGGGGTGCCCTTAGGGCTGAGATTATACCCTTTTCACCTGATCAGGATAATGCCTGCGAAGGGAAAGCTTATCTCGCATTTAGACCCCCCTGCAATAAATTTTTTATCAATTATGAAAAAGTTATTTTTTTCTTGCGGGGCTGCTTTTCTTTATCTTTTAATTTCTCAAAATTGTTTTGCACAAACAGTTGTTAGTGAGCAAAACAAATTGGACAGTGTTGTGGTTGAGGCGTTTCGTGCTGGCAAAAACACCCCGGTAACCTACTCTTCAGTTGGTTTGAAAGAGCTCAGGAGCTCCTCTCCTGTACACTCTGTTCCTATGGTACTATCCTCTGTCCCATCAGTTGTATCGACAACAGAGGGAGGTAACGGACTGGGATATTCATCTTTACGCATAAGAGGAAGTGACGCTACCCGAATAAATGTAACCCTTAACGGAATTGCACTTAACGATGGTGAGTCGCAGCAGGTATTTTGGGTTAATATTCCTTCTTTCACTGCGGTATTACAAGATATTCAGGTTCAGAGGGGAGTCGGTACCTCTGTTAATGGTTCTGGTGCTTTTGGAGCCAGTATCAATATGAGAACGCTCTTTCCCTCTCCCGAACCCTACGGATTGGCTGAGTTTGCAGCAGGCAGCTACAATACCTTTATGACAACTGTAGGGGCTGGTACCGGCAGATCTGAGAAGGGGCTTTCGTTCGATTTTCGTTTTACCCGTAATAGTGGTGATGGTTATATCCGGAATGCCAAAACTGATTTGAAATCACTATTTGCAGCAATCAGTTGGTATCGAGGGGGAAATTCTGTGAGAGTAAACTATTTAATGGGAGATCAGAAATCGGGGATAACTTGGGAGGGAATCTCAAGAGAACAGATGGAGCTGGACAGGCGTTTTAACCCTGCAGGAGTCTGGTACGACGATGCAGGTAATATTCGCTTTTATGATAACGAAACCGACAACTATATTCAGCATCATATTCAGGCCCTCTATTCAAGAACTGTGTCGGGTCTGATTGTCTGGAATACTACACTGCATTTTACCAAGGGTGACGGATACTACGAAAACTACAAAACAAACCGTCGTTTTTCTTCATACGGACTTCCTAATCAGCATGTGGGAGATGTGGTATACTCCCGTTCCGATATGATTCTCAAACAGGCGCTGGATAACAACTATATTGCCTTTAACAGTAATGTGGTTTACAACTCTGAATTGATTAACTCTACAACAGGTGTCTCTTACTCGTTTTATGACGGAGATCACTTTGGCAATATACACTGGAGCAAATACAACGGAGATATTCCTGAAAATTACAGGTGGTATTTGAATCATGGATATAAAGACGATTTTTCTGTTTTTTCCAAGGCAGAGGTGAGCCTCTCCTCACGTTTAGTAGCTTTTGCCGACTTGCAGTTCAGGAGGGTAAACTTTCGTCTCAGAGGTGATGATAAAGATTTTGTCTCGCTTAATTGGGAGAAGAGCTACAATTTCTTCAACCCCAAGGCGGGGTTCTCTTTAAATCTGGAGTCGGGGAGACAGTTCTATTTTTCTGTATCTACCGGAAGAAAAGAGCCGGGAAGAGCTGATATCAAAGAGTCAATAAAGGCCTTAAGAGCAGATGAAATTAAGCCTGAATTTCTGATAGACTATGAAATGGGCTATAAATATAATTCTGATAATCTCTATTTTGCAGGGAACCTCTACTTTATGGAGTATAAAAACCAGCTTGTACCAACAGGACGGTTGAGCGAAACAGGTTATGTAATCAAGGAGAATGTTAAGGAGTCTTACAGAAGAGGTGTAGAGCTGGTGTCGTCGTGGAGAGTGAACAATTATCTGATGTTGGATGGTAATATCACTTTGAGTAAAAACATTATCAAAGATTATTTGCAGTTTGTAGATGTATTTGATGATAACTGGGGTGTCGCTTACCAAAAAGAGATATTTTTTGATAAAACAGATATTTCTTTCTCTCCTTCGGTTACGGCAATGGGTGCCGTGTCTCTGAGCCCCTCTCAAAGCTCTTTAGTGAGAGTTCACGGAAAGTATGTTGGTAAACAATATCTGGACAACACATCGGATGACACTCGTTCTGTCCCATCATACTTTGTAATGGGTTTAAACTGTTCAAAAAGTTTTGAACTGAAGAGGGGCCGATTTTTAGATTTCTATATTTTTATCGACAACCTTTTGGATTATAAGTACTTTTCTAACGGATGGATATACGGGGCAGAATTTATTAATGGATCAAAGTATGTAGAAGAGGGTCTCTATCCGCAGGCAGGGATTAACTTCACTGCAAAAATGGCATTGAGATTTTAAATATTTATTATGGACTTTGCAGAGATTTTTGGGGCAATTACGGGATTTGCATATGTAATTCTTGAGATAAAGCAGAAGAGATTAATGTGGATTATCGGAGGAGTCTCTGCACTGGTCTATATTGTTATATTTTTTGATTCGGCTCTTTTTGCGGCAATGGCTCTCCAGCTATGGTATCTGGGGGCAAGTTTTTACGGGTGGTTTATGTGGGGTATTCAAAGTAAGAAAAGCGGAAGCGATGCTCCGATGGTTATACCTCTTTCAGTTAAAAAAGGGTTATTCTCATTTATTGTTGCATCTGCAGGTTTTCTGGTATTGTGGTATTTGCTAGAAAATTTCACTCAAGATCCTATGCCATTGACAGATGCAATAATTGCCTCTCTTAGTTTACTGGCAACCTACTGGGTTGCAAACCGACATATCCAGCACTGGCTGTTATGGATAGTTGCAGATGTACTTGCTGTTTATATGTATCTTGCTATGGGATTGTACGCTACTGCTGTTCTGTATTTTATATACACCGGAGCGGCGGTTGTCGGATATCTGCACTGGCGAAAGTTTCCAAGGGTTTGGCAGTCGGGTTAAAAATTGTTATTTTTGCCGGACTAAAAATATGAGTTATGCGTCTAATTGCAGATAGTGGCTCTACCAAGGTAGATTGGAGAGCAATTCACAGTGATGGTTCGGTTCAGGAGATTACAACGGCAGGTATTAACCCCTTTTTTCAGACTGAAGAGCAAATTGTTTATGAATTACAACAGCATCTGGCCCCGGATATCAGTTCTCCGGTAAATGAAATTCATTTTTACGGAGCGGGTGTCTCTTCTCCGGATAAAGTGCAGATTCTTCAAAATTGCTTCAGAAAAGTTTTCCCTAAGGCAAGAACAAGTGCATACACTGATCTTCTTGCTGCAGCGAGGTCGTTATGCGGTACAAAGCCGGGTATTGCAGGAATTCTTGGAACCGGTGCTAATTCCTGTTTTTACAATGGAACCGATATTGTAGATAATGTTCCTGCTTGTGGCTATATTCTAGGAGATGAGGGTAGTGGGGCTGTGCTGGGCAAAAAGTTAGTCTCTGATTATCTCAAGAGGCAGGTACCTTCAGATCTGGGTGCTCTCTTTGCTCAAAAATATGACCTATCCTATGCTTCTGTTGTAGAGAGGGTGTATAAACAACCTTTTCCAAACAGATATCTTGCTACTTTTTCTGTTTTTCTGAATCAGAATAAACAGCATCCCTATGTACAAAAACTTCTCAGAGAGAGCTTCAATGAGTTC
>CAYGGD010000005.1:0-34346 GCA_964349315.1 uncultured Muribaculaceae bacterium | reverse complement strand
GAATTAATTAACTCCCTTGGAAGAAGAAAATCAGCAGTTGCTCGCGTTTACGTTAACTCAGGAAAAGGCAACATTACGATTAACGAAAGACCTCTCGAAGTTTACTTCAAGGAGGGTACTCTCCAGTACATCGTAAAGCAGGCACTTGAACTCACCAACACATCAGGAATGTTTGACATAAATGTTAACCTGATTGGTGGCGGGTACAAAGGACAAGCCGAGGCACTTCGCCTTGCCATAGCACGCGCTCTTTGCAAAATTGATGCAGAGCAGTATCGTCCTGTTTTAAAGGCAAATGGTCTTCTTACACGCGACCCCAGAGAGGTCGAGAGAAAGAAACCGGGACGCCCTGGTGCAAGAAAGCGCTTCCAGTTCAGCAAACGCTAAACAGACTGATGAAATTTGCACAGTCAGGATATATAAAACAGTGGATCTGATATTTCAGCTACCGGTGTTTGTCCTGCTGCGGAAAATTACGGAGATCGTATAATCGCTGCTCCGGATTGAAGAAAAGAGAAAATCAATTATTAAAAGAGACATTAAAATGCCAAGAACAAATTTCCAAGAACTACTTGATGCAGGTGTACACTTCGGTCACCTAAAGAGGAAATGGAATCCTAAAATGGCTCCCTACATTTTCATGGAAAAAAACGGGATCCATATAATTGACCTGCACAAAACCGCTATTAAAATAGATGAGGCAGCAAATATTATGAAGCAGCTTGCCAGAGCAGGCCGTAAAATTCTTTTTGTTGCTACAAAAAAACAGGCAAAAGAGATTGTTGCCGAAAAAGCAAAGGCAATTAATATGCCTTATGTTACTGAGCGCTGGCCGGGTGGAATGTTAACCAACTTTCCTACTATCCGTAAAGCTGTCAAAAAGATGAATACCATCGACAAAATGATGACAGACGGGACATTTGAAACACTCGCAAAACGCGAAAAACTTCAGGTTACCCGCCAGAGAGCCAAACTAGAGAAAAACCTTGGATCTATTTCAGATCTAAACAGACTACCGTCTGCTCTGTTTATTATTGACATTCAAAAAGAGATGAATGCAGTAAAAGAGGCAAATCGTCTAAACATACCAGTAATCGCTATGGTTGATACATGTTGCGATCCGGGTCCTATTGATTATGTGATTCCTGCTAACGACGATGCCGCAAAATCTATCTCTCTGATTATGGATATTGTAAGTCAAGCCGTTTCTGAAGGTTTATCTGAAAGAAAACTTGAGAAAGAGAAAGAAGCGTCTGTATCAGAAAATAAAGAGAGCTCAGAGGGTGCCGCAAAGAAAATGCGTTCCCGTAAAACAAAGCATGACGAAGATCCTGAAAAGGAAGAGTCCGCTGTAAAACCTGTCGAAAAGAGTGTTGCAGAACCGGCAGCTCAACCTGCTGCAGAGATTGCCGCTGAGCCCGTTACAGAGGTGAAGAAAGAATCGGCTTCCGAAAACTAAAACATTATTAACATTTTTAATTTAAAGAAAATGGAAATTAAAGCCACAGATGTTGCCAAATTGCGCAAAATGACAGGCGCCGGAATGATGGATTGCAAAAGCGCCCTTGTAGAAGCAAACGGCGACTTTGATAAAGCAAAAGATATAATCCGCGAAAAAGGCAAATTGGTAGCTGCAAAGAGAGCCGATCGTGACACCACGGAGGGAGCCGTAATTGCCAAAGCCAATGATAAAAATAATAAGGCAATAATTGTATGCCTTGGATGTGAGACCGATTTTGTTGCCAAAAACAGTGAATTTCAAGATCTTGCAAACCAGATCGCAGATATTGCTCTGGATGTTTTTCCTGCCGACCTTGCAGCACTTAATGCTTCAAAAATCGGAGACCTCACAATAGAAGAGGCTGTTACACAACAAACAGGAAAAAGCGGAGAGAAGCATGCAATTCCTTTTTACAGTAAAATTGAGGCCCCTTATATCTCTACCTATATCCATACCAATGGAAAACTAGCCACTATTGTAGGCTTTTCAAAAGAGATTGAAAGAGAAGCCGGACGCGACATTGCGATGCAGATTACAGCTATGAACCCTGTTTCTGTAAGCCGCGACTCGTGTCCTCAAGAGGTTATTGATAAGGAGCTCGAAATTTACCGTATACAAATTCGCGAAGAGGGGAAACCCGAAAATATGGTTGAACAAATTGCTCAGGGAAAACTTAACAAATTTTTCAAAGAGAGCACTTTAGAAGATCAGATTTTTGTAAAAGACGGAAAAATTTCAGTGTCAGACTATCTTAAATCGATTGACCCTGAAGTTAAAGTTACAGGTTTCTTCCGTTTTTCACTAAACGACTAATTATTACCGGTTTACTATATTTAAAGAGCTGCCTTAAACGACAGCTCTTTTTTTTATAAAAAAAAATGTATACTTTTGCGGCCAATGTTAACTAAATAAATCTTCGGGGCAGGGTGTAATTCCCGATCGGCGGTATAGTCCGCGAGCCACATAAGGCAGAACCGTTGCAACTACGGTACCGACAGTTAAAGTCTGGAAGGAAGGAGATTAAAATGAAAAAGAAAGAAAAAAACTCTTTTGGCAGGGCTTTAATGTTTATCATTCCCCTGCTCGTTTGCCAGACGGCAACAACACAAATCAAAGCAATTTCACAAGGAGAGCCCGACTCCCTGCATCTTAATCTGCAGGAGGTTGTACTACATGCATCATTTGTAAAGGACAGACAGAGTCCGTTACGATTAACAACAATCGACAACAGCATAATTGAAAAAAAGGGATCGGGAATAACCTATCCGGAGCTTATCCGGGATATTCCTGGTGTTTATGCAACCTCAGAAACAGGCAGCTACGGAGACGCTAAAATTAATATTCGTGGTTTTAAACAAGAAAATATCTCCGTTTTACTAAACGGCATCCCAATATCAGGGTTGGTAACAGGTAATATGTTCTGGAACAACTGGCTCGGACTCACCGACGCCACTCACTCCATTCAGGTTCAGAAGGGGATCGGTGCCTCAATGTTATCAGACAACTCTGTAGGGGGAACAATCAATATTATAACCAAAAGCACTGCAGCATCTGCCTCTGCAAGCGGAGGGATGTCGGCAACAAGTTACGGACTCCTGAAAAACTATGCCTCCTTTAACAGCGGACAATCAAAAAAGGGGTGGGCTGTGTCTGCTATGGTGTCATATGCCTGGGGAGAGGCTTATCCCGATGCAACAGATGTATCGTCTTGGGCCTACATGGTAAATATCAGTAAAAAAATTAACAGCAGAAATTCTCTGTTGTTAACTGCATTGGGTTCTCCCGAAAGACATATGCAAAGATCTGCACGTCTTACCAATCAGGAAATCGAAGATTACGGCCTTAAATACAATAAAAACTGGGGTTATCGCAACGGCAAGCCACTTAATTTAAGTGAGAACTTCTATCATAAACCCTACATTACCCTTCACCATTTTTTCAAAGCAGGAGCAAACACCGAACTTTCATCCGCGGCATATGTATCTGTTGGTAACGGAGGGGGAAGATGGTCGGAATCGAAAAGCAAAAGAGTTATTCAGTATCGCAAAGAGAGTTTAATAGACTGGGAGGCGATTGTTCAGGAAAATCGCGAAAATGAAGGATACTCCACAAACATTCTCAGCGACTACCTTGCAGGGCACACCCAAACCGGCTTAAAAAGCAACCTCTCTCATATGCTCAACGAAAAGCTGGAGCTTACTGCTGGGCTTCATTACCAGTATTACACAACCTGGGAAAAAGAGAGAATAACAGATCTCCTTGGCGGCGACTACTGGTACGAAGATTATGAAACCAATTCTATTGCCGGATTGGCCGGACGCAACCCGGTAAAAAGAGTTGGAGACTACGTGCGAACCTACAACGGAAGGATAACAAACCATCTCACTCTTTACACTACCGCCAATTACAAAAGCCCGAAATGGGATATAAGACTTGGGATATCATCTATGGGAACAGCCAGTCAGCGATGGGATAAATATAACTATATCACAGATTACCACAGCGACATTGCCAGGGGAACCGGCTACAGTGTAAAAGGAGGCATTACACGAAAAATCAGTATGGCCTCACTCATTTATGCCAACGCAGGAGTTTACAGCCGTGTACCATACAGCAATATCTTTTTCTCATCCGGAAATAATAATATAACCGACAATGTAAAAAACGAAAAGAATTTTCTTACAGAAATAGGTTTTCGTCATCTTTTCGACAGAGGCTCTTTTGAAATTACCGCCTACCGGGCCTATTGGCAAAACAAGAGCATAATATCAAACCCCTATAAACAACCGGATGAAACCAACTTAAGGTACATAATAAGCGGCCTTGACGCTCTCCATCAAGGAATAGAGGTTAATGCAAATTACAACCCCTCGCGGGCAGTTTCGTTAAGTGCATACGCCTCATTTGGAAACTGGAATTGGAAAAATGATGTTTCGGCCAACATTTATGACGAGTACTCGGGTTTGCTTAAGGATGTAATAAATGTTTACAGCGACGGTCTTCCGGTCGGAGACTCCCCCCAGACACAGGTTGCTTTTTTTGCACAGTTAAACCTAGGAAAAGGAATTACTCTTAATGCCGATTGGAGATACCACGGAAATATGTATGCCGATTTTGACCCCAGAGACAGACAAAACCCCGGCGACCGCTCGCCATCTTTTAAAATACCCGGTTACTCAATAACCTCTGTGGGAGTTTACAAAACTAAAACTATCGGAAAACTCAATACAACTATATATGCCACAGTCGATAATCTTTTTAATAAAAAGTATATCGAAAGGGGGAGAGATGGATCTGACCATACCCTGGATACATTTAGCGGGTTCTGGGGTGCCGGAATAAACGGATCTGCCGGATTAAGAGTGAACTTGTAGCTAACTGTTGTTATTGAAAACAGGAGCAATCGATTTTAGGATGTTATCGGTTGCTCCTAAATTTTTTTGGACATACTCTCTGCAAACCAAAGAGCTATTGTCATAAAAATTGCCCTCAGCAAAAAGAGAATCGAAAAGAGAGCTCACCTCAGAAACACTATTATTCACAGAAAAAGCTCCGCCCAGCTCAATCAGGTCACGCGCCTCTTTAAACTTTTGGTAATTAGGGCCGAAAACAACAGGTAAGCCGTAGGTGGCCGCCTCAAGAATATTGTGGATTCCCTTCCCAAATCCCCCTCCAACATAGGCAAAACGGCCGTACCTGTAAGCAATAGATAATAAGCCTACAGTATCCAGAATAAATACAGATGCATCTGTAATATCGGCAGACGGGCAGCTATCTGTCTCAGAGTAACGGATAAATTTAATTCCCTCCAGCATTGATTCCAGTTTCTCGATGTGCTGTACATCTGTCTCGTGAGGAGCAATTACAAACTTAAACAAAGGGCTGCTCTCTTTTATAAAGGCAACAAGCAGTTGCTCGTCAGGGGACCATGTACTTCCGGCAACACAACACACTCCGTTTTTTGCAAACAGATTAAGGCCACGAATATCAATCTCTGTTTGAGTTATTTCAAATACTCTGTCGAACCTGGTATCGCCGGAAACCGTTGAGTTAACAAATCCAATTTCCTTTAAAAGATTCTGAGAGCTGGTATCCTGAAGATAAAAGTGTGAGAAAGACTTTAATATATTACGGAAAGATGCGCCCCAGGGCTTAAAAAAGATCTGGTTCCTTCGAAAAATACCGGATACCAGATATGTTGGAATACCTCTCTTTTGTAAAACAGAGAGATAATTTTTCCAAAACTCATATTTGATAAAAATGGCGCAGCAAGGATTCACACTCTCAATAAACCTTATTGCATTCCCCTTAGTATCCATAGGTAAATAGAATACAAAGTCGGCAAAAGGATAGTTTTTCCGGAGTTCATAGCCGCTGGGAGAAAAAAAAGTTACCACAACGCTAACACCGGAGTACTCTTTTTTTAATTTTTCTATAAGAGGCCGCGCCTGCTCAAACTCACCCACAGAAGCACAGTGAAACCACACTTTTATCTTGTTATCCTTGGCTTTCTTAAACATTACTTGATCAATAAGCCGAAGTAAATTTTTCCTTCCTTTGTAAAAAAGAGAGGCCTTTTCAGAAAAAGGGGAGGCCAAAGCTGCTCCAAGCAGATATAGACGCATCAAAGTATTATAGAGAATAGTCAAATGATTTGTAAATTTGTACAAAATTACTCAAATAAATGAAAAAAGCCCTGGAACAAATAGGTGAATATATCCTTCTTATGAAGCTTGTATTTACCCGTCCCGATAAAAAAAGGATATTTCTGAAACAGTTTTTTGTTGATACCGAAAAGCTCGTTCTCTCTTCTATACCCATTATAGCAGTTATATCTGTATTTATCGGAGCAGTAATTGTAATCCAAACTGCCTACAACATAGAGAGTCCGCTGATTCCCAAAATGTATGTCGGCTACATGGCAAGAGAGAGTCTCGTTCTTGAATTCTGCTCTACGATGGTTGCCCTGATTCTGGCAGGTAAAGTGGGATCAAACATCTCTTCTGAAATAGGGAGTATGAGAATCAGCGAGCAAATTGATGCAATGGAGATGATGGGAATAAACTCTGCAAACTATCTTATACTACCAAAAGTAGTATCAGCTACCATCTTCAACCCTCTTCTTATGCTGATGAGTTTTATCTTAGGTCTGCTTGGCGGTGCAATGATAATTACCTTTACTGGCATTATTACAATGAGTCAGTATTCCGAAGGTTTACGTTACGCTTTCCGCCTCTACTATGTCTTTTACAGCATGATTAAAATGGCGGTATTCAGCTTTTTAATTACCAGCATTGCCTCCTACTTCGGATACTATGCAAAGGGAGGAGCGCTCGGAGTAGGCAGCTCCAGCACTAGGGCAATAGTTGTCAGCAGCGTTGCAATTCTTGTGGCCAATTTGGTTATTACTCAATTAATGCTCAACTAACAGATGATACAGGTAAAAAATTTAAATAAAAGTTTTAACGATCAGAATGTTCTGAACAACATCAATATCACCTACCATCCGGGAGAGTGCTCTTTAATTATCGGAGCAAGCGGATCGGGCAAAACAGTTTTGCTTAAATCGCTGGTAGGGCTTCATCAGCCCGATTCGGGAGAAATTTGGTTCGAAGATGTTCAGTTTAATGCCCTCAGTTTTTCTGACAGGAAAAACATTCGCAAACAAATTGGAATGTTGTTTCAGGGTAGTGCACTTTTCGATTTTGCAACTGTAGAGGAGAATATCCGTTTCCCGATGGATTTTTTTACCGATTGGAGCGAAGAACAAAAAATTGAGAGAGTTAACTTTTGCCTTAAACGGGTTAATCTGGGAAATGTCAACAAACTCTACCCCAGCGAACTTAGCGGAGGAATGCAAAAAAGAGTAGGGATTGCAAGAGCAATAGCCCTCAATCCCCGTTATCTCTTTTGTGACGAACCCAACTCGGGACTCGACCCTCAAACCGCAATTGTAATAGATCAGCTAATATCTGAAATTACTAAAGAGTACAACATCACCACCGTAATTAACACCCACGATATGAACTCCGTAATGGAAATCGGCGACAGAGTCGGATTCATTCATAAAGGCAATTTATTATGGGAAGGAGATAAGGAAAATGTCCTTACCTCCGATTGTGACGAACTCAATAGCTTTGTCTTTGCATCCGGCATGGCCAAAATGCTTAAGAAAACCATTATAAAACAGGGGTAACCGCAGTTATAATAACCTCTTCCAAAGGTCTGTCCATATTGTTTGTTGGAGTTGATGCAATAATGTCCACTACATCAAGCCCCTCCAATGTTTCACCAAATACAGTATATGAACCGTCAAGCTGGGCACAGGTTGCCGGATCGTGAACAATGTAAAACTGTGATCCTGACGATTCTCTTTGCGGATTTGCAGCATCACCTCTCCTTGCAGCCGCTACCGCGCCCTTCTTATGATTAAACTGAGGCAAAATTTCTGCCGGAACAGTATAACCCGGGCCGCCTGTTCCAAAGCTGGCTTCATTTGCCATATCTTTAGATAAAGGATCTCCGGTCTGAATCATAAAACCCTCTATTATACGGTGAAAACGGATACCGGTAAAAAAGTTTTCCGATGCCAGTTTAACAAAGTTATCTCTGTGAGCAGGAGTCTCTTTGTAAAGTTTAATTCTTATTGTACCCTTGTTGGTAACAATATCAAATACCGGCTCTTCGGGAAGGTCGGCAGGATTAAAAATAAGGTCTGTTTGCATAGTTTGAATCTCTTCTTGTTTTTCAATATCTTCAGATGGCTGCTGTGCCTCTCTTCCCTTACAGGAAAACACCACTAAAGGCATGATTAATAGTAATTTAAAAATATTTGCTTTCATCTTAAAAATAATTTTTTTTATTTACCTTTGTAAGAATCACAAAAATACCTCAATTGCCACTATTATGCAAATCAAAAAAGTTATAACAGGGCTCTTGTTTATTCTCTTTTTTACCGGCTCCCATGCACAAAGTGTGGGCCTTGTTTTAAGTGGCGGCGGGGCAAAAGGGCTTTCTCATATTGGGGTTATCAGGGCTCTGGAAGAGAACAACATACCTATAGATTACATTGCCGGAACCTCTATGGGAGCAATTATTGGTGCTCTTTACTCAATCGGTATAACTCCTAACGAAATGGCGGCTATGTTCCGAAGTCAAGAGTTTAACTCCTGGTATAAAGGAGAGGCGGAAAGGGGCTATGCAACCTATATCTACCGGCGCCAACCCAGTGCCGAAATGGTCACAATTCCTGTTATAAGAGGCACCAACAATCGATTAAGCATAAAACTACCCACAAGTTTAGTCGCTCCATATCCTATGGATTTGGCTGTAATGCAGATATTTGCATCCTCTTCTGCAGCAGCAGGCAATAATTTTGATAATTTAATGATTCCGTATCGCTGCGTGGCTGCCGACATTGCCAACAAAAGACCATTGACGCTTCGCAGCGGCGACTTGGGCTCTGCAGTAAGGGCGTCTATGACCTACCCTTTTCTCTTCAAGCCGATTATTATCGATTCCGTACTCCTTTTTGACGGAGGTTTTTATAATAATTTTCCATGGGATATTATGGTCTCCGATTTTAATCCCGACTTTATTATCGGATCTAAATGCTCGGGAAATGCTGCCCATCCGGACGCCGATGACATACTAAGCCAAATCGAAAATATGCTTATGGTAGAAACCGACTACACCATTCCGCAAGAGCTGGGAGTGCTTATAGACATAAATCTGGAAAAGGTTGCCATTATGGATTTTCACCGCATTGACGAAATTATTGAAATCGGATACAACACCGCAATAACCTATATTAACGGAATAAAGTCAAAGGTAAACAGGAGGGTAACCCAAAACGATATACTCAACAAACGGCTCTGCTTCCGCACACAAACCCTTCCACTCAGATTTGCTGATGTGATTATCGAAAGCAGACACCTGGACACAGAGGAAAAAGAGTTTATTGCACGAACCGTTTCCAATAACTCCGATGACATATTCAACTTTGAACAACTCAAAAAGGGCTTTTACAGGGTTGTTGCAACCGACAACATTAACACTATTTATCCGGTTGCCCATTTCAGAAGCGACTCTCTCTTTGATCTTCATTTAAGGGTCACCAAAAAAGAGCCATTACGCCTATCAATAGGGGGTAATATTTCATCCTCATCGCTAAATCAGGGCTACCTGGGTGTACAATATAACCGATTCACCGCCAACCCCTGGAGAGCAAATGCCGATTTTAACCTTGGACGCTACTACTCCGGACTAAGTCTCTCAATCAGGCAAGATATCGGGATTAACCCTCTCTGGTTTTACGAAGCACAGTTTAATATTCATCGTTTCGACTATTTCGGGTCAAGTCAAACCACCTTTTTTGCCAATCGTACACCAAGTAACATTCAGGAATCGGAAATGTTTGTCCGGATAAGTGCCGGAACGCCTCTGAAAATTGATAAAAATGTACTGGCAAAAGGAACCGTTTATGCCGGTGAAAACCTGTATGAATACTTCCAGACTCAAAACTTCACCAGCTACGACAAACCCGACCGTACACTCTACTCCTATATCTCACCTACACTGAGTATTGAGAGAAATACTTCCGACTACAGGCAATATCCCACTTCGGGCAAAATCCAGAGATTCTCGTTACGATACACTTATCTTTCAGAAAAATACACCCCGGGAAGCACATCACTCTCCCGTACAGAAAAAGAGAGAGAAACTCACAACACCCTCTCTGCCCGATTGTTCGCAGAACAATACTACACCATTTCCGGATTCCTTTCTCTGGGAATTGGTGCCGACATTACACTCTCTAACCGAACCTATATGGGCGACTATATATCTACCCTTATGTATCTTCCTGCATATCACCCAAATCCTCACAGTAAGACAATCCTGACAAGAAACCTTAGAGCTCCATCATTCGCAGGGTTAAGCATTACCCCAATAATCCGTCTGTCACGATCTTTCTCCTTTCATCTTCAATGCTCCTATTTCCAACCATACAGACTACTTACAGAAGATGCCGAAGGAGATGCCACTTTTACAGAAACTTTCCCTAAAGGGACATTTTCAGCACACTTGGCAGCCGTTTTACAGACAGTGATAGGGCCAATATCTTTCTCGGCTTCCTATTACGATAAACCTGATGTTAAGTGGTACCCGCAGCTTAATATTGGGTTTCTTATATTTAAACCCAAAGCACTGGAAAACTGATGTTAAAAGAGAAAGATACCACAATGAATCCGCTCGGCAAACTGGCAGGAGAAACAGCCATTTACGGCTTCAGTACAATTTTTGCAAGAGTTGTAAATTTTGTATTTGTACCAATATACACCTATAATCTCACAACCGAAAACTACGGAATTGCTACGGAATTTCTTGCTTATATAGCAATCCTGCAAGTAGTGATGACAATGGGGCTCGAGACCGGCTGCTTTAAATTTGCCAACAAAACAAAAGACTCCGATTCGGTTTTTTCAAATGCAATTCTTACTATCGGGCTCTTTGCACTTGCTCTCTTTACTGTTTTATCGTTTAAATCGGGTGATGTTGCACAATGGCTCGGATACAACGGATATGGCCACATAATAGTATATGTAGCAGCCATATTGGTTATGGACTCTGTTACAGCTATTCTCTTTGCCAAGCTCAGGTTCCTGAATAAACCTGTTAAGTTTGCAGTTTTCAAGAGCATTAAAATATTCAGCGAAACCACATTCAACCTGCTGCTTTTCTTTGTGGTTCCATCGTATCTTGCAGGTAATACCGGCTCATTTCTTTCTCGATTTATCTCTCCTTCTCCCGATTTTACCTACATCCTTTTTGCTATTTTTCTGAGTGCCGTAGTTTCAGTAATTATTTTTATACCCGACATTTTGCGTCTTAAAGTAAGATTCACTCCAAAGTTGTGGAAGCAGATGATGCTATACTCTCTGCCCATAATGATTGCCGGACTGCCGGGTATTCTTAACGACTTTATTGACAGGCCTCTTTTCCGATTTTTTGCTCCTGAGGGGAATGTCTGGCAGGCCGATTTAGGAATATTTCAGGCAGGCGTTAAAATATCCGTTCTTATGCTCCTGTTTATCCAGATGTTTCGGTTTGCAGCAGAGCCGTTCTTTTTTGCAAGAGAGGGGCAAAAAGACTCAAAAGAGCTGTATGCCAAAGTAATGGATCATTTTGTTGCCTTTGGAATGATTATATTTCTTGGAATAATTTTTTATCTGGACATAATACAATATATAATAGGGAAAGATTTTCGTGAAGGGCTCTCAATTGTCCCGGTTATGCTCTTCTCATACCTTTTGCTCGGAATCTCCTTTAATGTATCTATGTGGTACAAGCTTTCCGGAAAAACAAAATATGCCATTCTTATAACAGTATCAGGGCTGCCGGTAACACTTGCCGTAAATATTGCTTTTATGCCGGTCTACTCATACTATGCCGCTGCCTGGGGACACCTGCTCAGCTATCTGGTGATGCTGATTGTTAGTATTTACCTTGGAAACAAACACTACCCCATACCATACAAATGGAAAAGAGTTGCCGGATACATACTTCTGGGGCTTGTCTTTTACGGAGCAGTATTGATAATTCCCGACACCTCTCTGTACATTAAATACACCACCCGAACCTTACTTATAATTATATACATCTATATTTACGTAAAAGCTGAACAAATTATCCCATGGAAATTAAAATCGTAAACCGATCTGAATTTAATTTGCCGGAGTATGCAACCCCTCACTCAGCCGGAATGGACCTGCGGGCAAACACAACAGAACCAATAATACTTAAACCACTGGAGAGGTCACTTGTTTCAACAGGGCTTTATATACAGCTCCCTCCCGGATTTGAAGCTCAAATCAGGCCCCGCAGCGGGCTTGCCATTAAGCATGGAATAGGCCTTGTAAACAGTCCCGGCACAATAGATGCCGACTACAGGGGCGAAATAAAAGTTATTGTAGTAAATTTATCCGATACCGAATTTACTTTGAATCCCGGAGAGAGAATTGCCCAGATGGTAATTGCAAAACACGAAACCATTACATGGGAGCAGTGTGAATCGCTGGAACAATCGGAACGCGGCGAAGGGGGTTTCGGGTCGACAGGAGTAAAATAGATAAACAACAGATTAATATGATTAGCAATATACCCGAACTGTACAATTTGTTTTTAAAGTCGGCAGGTGTAACCACCGACAGCAGAAACATAGCAAAAGGTCAGATATTTTTTGCACTGAAAGGTGATAACTTCGATGGAAACGAATTTGCCCTGCAGGCGCTGGAAAATGGTGCATCTTATGCTGTTACAGATAATGGCTCATTGAGAGGAAACGACAGAATCGTAGTAGTAGAAAATGTTTTAACAACACTTCAGCAATTGGCCCGCCACCACAGAGAGCAATTTTCAATTCCGATTTTTGCCCTGACAGGATCAAATGGAAAAACAACAACAAAAGAGCTTATATCCGCTGTGTTAGCCAGCAAGTACAAAGTATTACAAACATCCGGGAATCTCAACAACCATATAGGAGTTCCACTGACTCTGCTAAAAATAACCACAGACACCGAAATAGCAGTAATAGAGATGGGAGCCAGCGGACCTGCCGAAATTGATTTACTCTGCTCAATTGCCAAACCACAGGCGGGACTCATAACAAACATCGGCAAAGCGCATCTGCTCGGATTTGGCTCTTTACAAGGTGTAATCCAAGCCAAAGGAGAACTTTACAGCTATCTGCATAACACCGGGGGAACTATACTCTTCAACTGCGACAACCGGATATTGGTTACCATGATTGCAGAGAGAGAAGGGGTAAAATCCATTCCCTACGGTAAAAGTGTTAACAATGCACAAATCAACCCGCCTACTCCGGATAAGCCATACCTCTCCTTAACACTCAATGGCAATACCCCGATTAACACCAAACTTATAGGAGATTACAATACAGACAACATACTGGCAGCAATTGCTGTCGGACAACTATACAATGTAACCGAAGCTGAATGCATAAGGGCAATTGAGAGCTACAACCCCTCCAATAACCGGTCGCAACTATTAGTAAAAGGGGCTTATACAATTATTGTAGATGCATACAACGCCAACCCTACAAGTATGAGGGCTGCTTTGGACAACTTTATGAAGTTAAAGTACAATCTGAGAGGTGTTATTATTGGTGATATGTTAGAGCTGGGTAACGACTCCCTGGAAGAACACAAAGCAATTATCAGCTATTTATCCGGGCTGGATATCGAATATATATTCGTTGTTGGCAAAGAGTTTAAAAAAGCTGCTATCTCAATGAATTTGAGCAACGATAAGTTTGTTTTTAGCGACAACTCCTCTTTAATGTACAACTACCTTTCAGAAAATAAACCTCCAGAAAATGCAACATTTTTAATTAAAGGGTCGAGAGGAATTAAGCTGGAGAGAACTCTGGAGGCATTTACCTGATTTTGCTGCCAATATCAATGAATTTAAGCTTTTTGCACGTCGCAAAAAAAGAGAAAACAATACTTCCCTTGTAAATTCCCGGAACATTCCCGGAAATTCCTGCTCTTTTAACCTTTTTCTCCTTTACAATACTAAAAAAAGAGCTGTGGGCCTTAAATACCGACTTACAAAAATTTTTATGCCCCTGCAAAAGGTATAAGAATGCCGAAACAGCATCCATAAACATTCTTATAAAAAGCACCGGGTACAACCTTTTCCCGGGCAAATTCTTATAGAGCATCAGCAGATTATTCCGGTAGTTAAAGAAAAGTTTTCGTGGAGAGTTATTCGGGAGGGTGCCCCCTCCGACATGATATACAACCGATTCAGGCAATACCCAAACTCCTGCACCAATCAATTTAGCTCTCCAGCAAAGATCTACCTCTTCCATATGCGCAAAAAAGAGATCATCGAAACCGTCTAACTGACGAAAAAGAGAGGCTCTTATCATAAATGCAGCGCCTGAAGCCCAGAATATTTCACTATCGCTGTCATATTGCCCGTTATCTCTCTCAATATTAGATAGAATCCTCCCCCTGCAAAAAGGGTATCCAAAAAAATCTATGAAACCTCCTGATGCCCCTGCATACTCAAAGCTATCTCTGTCGAATGCCGATTTTATTTTGGGCATACAAATACCTATATTCTGATTGTTATCCAGAGCCCGGATTAAAGGAGTTATCCAGCCGGCGGTTACCTCGATATCAGAGTTAAGAAGTAAAAAGTAGTCTGAATCCAGCTGCTTTAGAGCTCTGTTGTAGCCTCCTGTAAAACCGTAATTGGCATCAAACTCGAGCAATAGTATCTGTGGATAATTCTCTTTTATCCACTCTGCCGAACCATCTTCAGAACCGTTATCGGCAACAACAATTTGTACTTCCGGAACATCAGTAAAAGAAATAAGCACCGGAAGGAATCTCTCCATATAGTGCTTTCCGTTCCAGTTTAGTATTACAACAGATGTACTGGTCATAAGCGAAATCTGAATCCCAGTTCGAATTTAAACTGAAGTTGCTGATATGTTCGTATGCTAAGCGGCTGATTATTATCGAAGTAATAGGCAACCGAAGGGTCGAAATAAAGACCCAGAGAGTTATTTACGGCCATCTCTACACCCATACCCGCAGATGCAGACCACTGCAAACCATGAACAGACTCACCATAACGGGTTCTGTTTCCGTTTTCAAGTACTTTGTAATCTGCATATAATCCCTTTTCTACAGCAGCTCCTCCCGAGAGATATAGTCTGAAATCTCCTGAATTCAGAAGACTATAATAGATATTAAGAGGTATGCCGATATAGTGGAGCGTTAGTTGCGTCTCCAGGGTGGCATTTCTAGAAATAGCATCGTAATGAGAGAAGAGAACAGAGTAATTAACTCCGGTACCAACAGACCATTTGTCCGAAACGGGCAGCTGGAACTGAAGGCCAGCCGACAAAGGCATCAGAAATTTAGTGTTTGATATGACCTCCTGGGGAACATACCCTTTTTGAATGGTAGATACCACATCATTAACCACATAAGCGCCCTGGATCTGACTCATAGCCATTAAAGTGACAGAGTTATTTGCAGATGAGGGAGAGAGATTTGTAGAGAGAGCCAAAAGCGGAGCTCTTCTTCTGTGAGTAATCCTGCGAGTGTGCTCGTACTCAGGGTATGTCAAAGCCCTTGCCGGCTCAGTAACCGGCTGCTTTTCAGTAACCTCTTTTTCTACTGCAACCTGCTGCTGTGCAATCTGCTGCTCAACAACTTGGTCGTCTATTACAACCATTTGCCTATCAACTACCTGCTGTTCTGCAACCTGTTGTCCGGCGACATCTCTTTGCTCAGAGGCAAAACTCCGCACAGATGGCGCCTTGTGCTCAGCCATAATTTTGCTTGACGGTGGACGCACTTCCTGAGTAACTGTTTGCTTTTCAGATAATACTATCCGTGGCACAGCTTTATCATCGTGGACATCAAGCACTTGTGGGCCTCTTAGAAATAATAGTGCAGCCAGTGAGGCAGCCACAGCAATGGTAGTAATGGCTGCTCTTTTAAAATAGATAACTCCAGCCCCCCTTTTTTTGTCAAGAGCAGATGCAATGAAATCCCACGATCCTGCCTCAGGAACCTCGGCATGACCGTTGATCATCTCTCTTACTCTTTTATCGAACTCTCTGTTATCCATTATATTAAAAACATCTTTACTCTTTGTTTGAACCACCCGGAAGCTTCTCCTGCAACCAGGTTCTAGCCCTGCTTAACTGCGATCTCGAACTCCCTTCACTTATCTTAAGCTCTTTTGCAATCTCCTGATGACTATAGCCCTCAATCGCATACATATTGAACACAGTTCTGAAACCATCCGGCATTGAAGCAATCAGCCGGAGTAATTCTCCGGAGGTAATTCCCGAAAGAGCTGTACTCTCTATTGATATCTCTTTGTCGATATCTGTAAGTTCGCCCGAAAATTTGAGAACATCTCCCTTTCTTAGGTGCATAAGAGCAGTGTTGACAAAAATTCTCCTTAGCCACCCTTCAAAAGAACCGGTTCCGTTATAACTTTCAATTTTTTCAAATACTGTAATAAACCCATCGTGCAGGATATCCCGTGCGCGCTCTCTTTCACCAATGTAACGCATACAAACCGTAAGCATTTTTGGAGAGTACAACTCGTAAAGATACCGTTGTGCCCGACGATCTTGTTTTACACAGGCCTCTAACAGTTCTTTCTCGTCGAGAAAATCCCTTTTAGCAGTCATTCACAGTAATTATAAGATGCAAAATAATAATATTTCGCTGCACCGACAATAAAAAGATTTCAACAATCCGCAGAACATTGGATTGATATTTGCAAAGGTAGGAAATTAATTAACTTTGTAACATATTAACAAGCACATGGTCTCTATAAAGAAGTTACTAACTCTCATCCTATCACTGTTTTTTTTGTGCATTGTATCGTATGCACAGCAAAATAATTTCAGAAGTCATGCGGCCTACCTGGAAGCATTGAAAAATCACAAATCCGGCAACACAGCTCTTGCCGAAAAGCAGTTTAAAGAGATTGCCCGAAGAGATCCGGCAAACGATGCAGTATTTTTTTACCTGGCCAATATCTATATGCAACGGGACGAAACCGGCAATGCCATCGATGCCCTTAAAAATGCAATTGAAAGAGATCCGAACAACACATGGTACAGACAATACCTTGCCCGTATTTACACCTTTACCGGACAAACCGATCAGGCAATAGAACTTTACGACCGTCTTCGTATAGAGTTTCCTCTCAGAAGCGAGCTCTACGATGGGTTGATTGATCTTTATATCCGCAGACAGGAATTTGAAAAAGCAAAAGAGGTTCTTGAAGATATTGAAAAATCTGTCGGAATTAACGAGGCCACCGGGCTTACACGATACAATCTTCTAATATTCCAGGGAGAGTCAGAGGCCGCACTCGATTACCTTAAAGATTTCGACAAGCAATACGGAACACCGCGCACAGCAACGGTTATCGGCGACAGCTATGCCACCGCCGGTGAAGACTCCATTGCTCAGCAATACTACAACAAAGCTCTGGAGATTGCACCCGATTATGTTCCTGCAAGTTTTGGCCTTGCCGAAATCTACAGGATTCAAGGCGAATTTGAGCTCTACTTTAAGCAAATGTCTCTGTTTATGTTAAATCAGGATGTAGATGCCGTGATGAAATCGGAGTACATGAAGCAGATTCTCTCCAACATCAGGTTTGTTCAGGTTTTTCTTCCGCAGATTGACACGCTCATGAACAATATGTACAGTGCACACCCCTACGACAGCACCATTGCCTAC
This sequence comes from uncultured Muribaculaceae bacterium, assembly GCA_964349315.1. Lineage (GTDB taxonomy): Bacteria > Bacteroidota > Bacteroidia > Bacteroidales > UBA932 > Bact-08. Next base: position 16,532 of record CAYGGD010000005.1, on the reverse strand, counting down.
GACTATGCTCTCTTTCTTGTCCAAAGCGATAAAACGGGAGAGGCCATGGATGTTCTGTACAACAATCTTCAACTCTATCCCAACTCAAGAGAAGCTCACAGGCAGTATCTCTCCATAATCTACTACATGGAAATGTGGAGCCCTATGATTGAAAATAGCAAAGAGGCACTTAAAGAGTTTCCGGAAGATACCGGGTTTATGCAACTAAAAGGCATTGCCCAGATGTATAATGAGAATCTTAACGAGTCTGTGGAAACCTTCAAGAGAATTCTCCTGTACAGTAAAGACAGTGCTACAACTGTAAATACCCTTACCACGATAGGAGATTTAAGCTACCGTGCAGGTAACAAAAAAGAGGCATTCAAATATTACAGAAAAACCCTTCGCAAAGAGCCCTATCACCTTCCTGCACTCAATAATTACGCCTACTTCCTGGCACTTGAGAAGAAACAGCTGCGAAGGGCATATCGTATGAGCAAAATAACTGTAGAGAAAGAGCCGGATAACCCCACTTACCTAGATACCTATGCTTGGATTCTGCATAAAATGGGAAGAAACGAAGAGGCATTAAAGGTGTTGAAACATGCAATGGTTTACGGTGGCAACGAGAGTGCCGAAATTCTCGATCATTACGCCGAAGTACTCTACGCTCTCGGAGAGCGGAATCTTGCCATAATGTACTGGAATCAGGCACACAAGCTTGACCCTTCTCTTGGAATAGATAAAAAAATTGAGATCAAATGATAAGAGCTCTTCTATTAATAGTATTGTTTTGTCTTTCTGTACCTTTGGTACAGGCGCAAAGCATTGCTGAACAAACAAAAAGAAGAGAGGAGATAGAAAAAGAGATTGCTTTTTTGGATAAGCAGCTCTCCACAACTCGATCACGACAACAGGCAAGCACCAAAGAACTTAGTCTGATTCAGCGGAAAATTACAAACAGAAGACGGCTTCTCTCACAAATAGAAACTGACATACGACACATCGAAAGACAGTCGGTATCTAAAGAGAGAGAGATTACGCTTTTAAACCGTGAGTTGGAACAACTTAAAAAAAATTACTCCCACCTGGTTTACAACGCCTATAAAAACCGCGATAAAACCACCTGGGTTTTATACCTTCTTGCAAGCAGAAACATTGAGCAGGGATATCGCCGTTGGAGCTATCTCAGAAGCTATTCAGATGCTATGAAAAACAGCGCCACTCTTATAAAGAAAAAAAACATACAACTCGAAACAGAGATAGCGCAGCTTGCAAAAATGAGAGAAGAGTCTCTCTCTATGAAAAAACAGAGAGAACAAGAGTACAGATCACTTGCACAAGAGGAGAGGACAGCCCGTACTCTCATAAGCCAGCTTTCTCGCAGAGAGCAGGAATTCCGTAAACAAATTGCAGAAAAAAGGCAGGAGGTGGAGAGACTCAACCGCGAAATAGAGAGGATACTTGCGGCAGCCGCAAGGGAGAGAAGCAGTGAAGGATATGTTCAGAGTGAAACCGACCGTCTGCTGTCAGACAATTTCGAAAGCAATAAAGGCAGGCTTCCCTGGCCTGTCAGAGAAGGGGTAATCATCGAGCACTTTGGGCAGCACAACCACCCTGTATTCCGCAATATAAGACTCCCTTTTAACAACGGTATAAACATCTCCACTACCCGTAATGCACAGGTAATGTCAATTTTCGACGGCGTTGTAAAACAGGTTCTTGTAATGCCCGGGTACAATCAGTGCGTTCTGGTGCAGCATGGTACCTACTACACCTTTTACACAAAACTGGAACAAGTTCAGGTAAAGAGCGGCGATCTTGTAAAAACAGGACAGGTACTCGGAACGCTTGCCGAAACAGAGGGCAACTCGGTTATCCACTTTCAGCTTTGGGCAGGAACCGACAAACAAAATCCCGAACACTGGATCTCCCGCTAACTTCTAATAATCGAAGCTGCTTCCCCCGATAAACTCACGCATAACTGATGTAGGGGGTATCAATGCAATTTCAGAGGGTTGAAGTTCTTGAATATAAGAGAGAAATTTGAGAAGCCTTATACTTTCTGTAGACGCAGGAGAGCTTGGAGGTATTCTTCTCAATAAAGGCTCTGCATAGTATTTTAATAACGGAAGTTCGTACAGTAAAGCAGAGTTAAACATAATATCGGCATTTTCCTGAAAAGGAAATATGTTATTTATTTCACCTCTGCGAACACTCGGCCAACGCATTATGGTACTTTCGGGAGTCATTCCCCTGAAACTTCCATCTCTTACAATTCTCCTTATCAAACGCGAATCGGAAGTAGAGATGTTGTTATTCTCGTCCAGCGACAGTGATGTAAGGGCAGAGGCATAAATACGGTATATTTTTTCGGGAGCAATATGTGAAGTTAGCCGTGGATTCAGACCATGAATTCCTTCCATAATAAGTATGTCATTCTCTTGTAAAGTAAGTTTTGCGCCTGTAAACACTCTTTTTCCCAAAGTAAAATCAAACTTTGGTAAATCAATCGTTTTACCGCTGAAGAGATCATTCAGCTGCTGCTCAAGAAAATCGACATCCATCGCCTCCAGCACCTCAAAATCGTAATTACCCTCACTATCTACTGGAGTTCTATCTCTGTCTACAAAATAATTATCCATCTCAATAATTACCGGATTCATTCCAAGAACCCGTGTCTGTAACGCAACTCTTTTAGAGGTAGAGGTTTTTCCGCTGCTCGAAGGGCCCGCAATTAAAACCAGTCTAACTTTATCTCTTCTTTTATAAATTTCGTCGGCTATTCCTGCATACTTTCTCTCGTGAAGGGCCTCAGATATCTGTATTAAATCTTTTGCCTTACCCTCCATTATTGCGTGATTAATAGAGCCGACACCTCGTACTCCAAGAATATTGCACCAATCGGAATGCTCTTTAAAAACGTCAAAAAGTTTATATTGATATGGGGTATAAATAATATTGTAGGGGTTAGTTACAGATGGCGACCGCAACATTAAACCCCTGCTGAAAGACTCCAGCTCCCATGATGTTATTTTGCCAGTAGACTCCAGCAGAGGACCATAATAATGGTCTGCATAGCCATCTAAAAAATAGACAGTAGTAAAAAACTTACCTCTTAACTTATGTAAAAACGCCTTTTCGGGTCTGTTGTTTTTACGGAACATCTTAAGAGCCTCCTCCGTTTTAATTTTTTGTCTTGTAAAGGGGTGGTCTTCGTCTATCAACTGCTGCATTCTTTTCTTTACAGAGTTAACCTCTTCTTCGCTCAGTGGCACTACTTTTCCTGCAGATCCGTTCTCTCCCTCTGCCTCTCTGAGTTCTGCATACATTCCATTTTGCAAATTATAGTCTATTATAAGAGAATGTTTGGGAAACAGATCGGCAACCGCTTTTTGCATTACAAAATTCAACGATCTTATATAACAGCGATACCCGTCGGGATGCGAAAAATCTATAAATTTAATAGTATGAGATATATAAAGCTGAAAACTTAGCTCTTTTAACTGATTATCCACAATAGCGGCTAACACAGGCCATTTAAGGTCAACCCCGCAATCTTTGGCAAACTTTCCCAAGGAAGTTCCCGGTTCACAATTAAATGTCTTGTTAAGGTTTTCGCAATAAACTTTTATCATAATAGTTATTTTTAAATATACCTGCCAGTTACCGAGCTCCTGTTTTCTCTTATTTGCTCCGGAGTGCCTTCGGCCACAATATATCCACCCCTTGCCCCCCCCTCGGGCCCTAAATCAAAAATATAATCTGCCGAACGGAGAATATCCAGGTTGTGCTCAATTATTATTACAGTATTGCCCTGACTTACAATTTTTTGCAAAACACCTATCAACACTCTTACATCTTCGAAGTGGAGCCCGGTAGTAGGCTCATCTAAAATGTACAGAGTGTTACCTGTACCTCTCTTAGACAATTCCGAAGCAAGTTTTACCCGTTGACTCTCCCCTCCGCTAAGTGTAAGCGAAGACTGGCCAAGCTTTACATAGCCAAGACCCACTTCGTTCATCGCCTTTAGGCGATTAACTATAGAGGGTATATGTTCAAAAAACTGTAATGCCTGCGATACCGTCATCTCGAGAACATCATTAATGTTTTTACCGCGGTATTTAACTGCCAGGGTATCTTTTTTATATCTTTTTCCGTTACACTCTTTACAATGAACATGAACCGAGGGCAAAAAGTTCATTTCAATTATCTGTACCCCAGCTCCTTTACACTCTTCGCATCGCCCTCCTTTAACATTAAACGAGAAACGCCCGGGCTTAAACCCCCTGATTTTAGCATCCGGAGTTTCGCCAAAAAGCTTTCTGATATCCGAAAAAAGATTAGAGTATGTAGCCGGATTGCTTCGCGGCGAACGCCCTATAGGGGCCTGATCAATCTCAACAAGCTTATCTATATTTTCTACTCCTTCAACAGATGAGTAAGGAAGAACCTTGTACAAAGAGCGGTAAAATTTGTTACTCAAAACAGGCATAAGAGTGTCGTTTATTAGTGACGACTTACCACTTCCGCTAACTCCGCTTACACCTATAAGGCATCCCAAAGGTAATTTAAGGTTAACGCTCTTAAGGTTATTGCCCGAAGCTCCTTTAAGTTCAAGAAATTTGCCATTACCTTTTCTTCTTTCCTGAGGTATCTTAATTTTTCTTAACCCTCTTACATACTCAATTGTCAGAGAATTTAACTTAAGAACCTGCTCTTCGGACATCTTTGCATACTCTGCGGGTTCGCCCGAAAAGAGCACGCTGCCTCCCTTCTCTCCTGCTCCCGGCCCCATATCAACCAGCCAGTCGGCCGATTCTATCATCTCCTGATCGTGCTCAACAACCATAACGGAATTACCCTCATCTCTCAGCTTTTTAAGAGACCCTATCAGCTTTGAGTTATCTCTCTGATGCAATCCGATACTGGGTTCGTCCAGAATGTACATAACATTCACAAGCTTCGAACCTATCTGAGTAGCCAGCCGTATGCGCTGACTCTCCCCTCCGCTCAACGTTCTGGTGCTTCTGTCCAGTGACAGATAGTTAAGACCCACATCCATTAAAAAGCCCACCCTGTCTTTAAGCTCTTTAAGGACATCCCTTGCAATTACCTTTTTTCGCTCGGGAAATATTTTATTGAGGGAGTCTACCCACTCAAAGAGTGTATCAATATCCATTGAGGCTACCTCTGTTATACTTTTGCCATCTATCTTAAAACTCTGGACCTCTTTTTTCAGCCGGGTCCCCTCACAAACAGGGCAAATAATCTCCTCTACAAAACGCTCTTTCTTTTGAATAAGATCGTCGCTGTCTCTTTCACTCTGCTCTAACAATGAGGTTACTCCTGCAAAACTCATCATTTGTGAATCGACCCTGATTAGTTCGTCCGAACCGTAAATAATTAAATTTAGGGCATCTTCGGGAATATCCTTTACCGGATCGTGCAGCGAAAAATTATACTTTTTTGCAATACCCTCAATTTGCCTGAATAGAAGCGTATTACGCATAACTCCTATTGGCGTAATTCCTCCTTCAGCTATAGAGACAGAACTGTTTGGAATAACTCTTTTAAGGTCCACTTTTTTTATCATCCCAAGCCCTTTGCAGTGCGGACAGGCTCCCTGGGGAGAGTTAAATGAGAATGAGTGTGGCGCCGGCTCTGCAAAAGAGACCCCGCTTTCGGGACACATCAGATGCTTGCTGAAATGTCTTACTCTGTTTGTCTTAATATCTAAAAGAGCAAGAGAGCCCTTTCCGTAGTGCAGAGCAGTAATTACCGAGTCACGGATCCGAGCCTCTGCAGAGGCATCTGGGATAATCTTATCAACAACAAGGTCTATAAAGTGTGCTTTGTATCTGTCTAAAGTTGGAGTATCTGCAAGTTCAGAAATCTCTCCATCTACCATCACCTGCACAAACCCTTTTTTAACAAGATTTTCGAACAGATCTTTGTAATGGCCCTTTCTACCCTTTACCAGCGGTGCAAGCAATATTGCCTTTTTACCATTGAACTCATTAACAATATATGAGATAATTTCGTTATCGGTATATTTAATCATCTCCTTGCCGGTTACCGGCGAATAGGCGGTGTAAACCCTGGAAAAAAGGAGTCTCAGAAAATCGTATATCTCCGTTATGGTTCCAACTGTCGACCGCGGATTACGGCCGGTTGTTTTCTGTTCAATTGCAATTATCGGACTTAATCCGGTAATATTGTCGACATCAGGCCTTTCCAGAGAGCCAATAAACTGTCTTGCATAAGCAGAGAGAGTTTCCATATATCTCCTCTGCCCCTCGGCATAAATGGTATCAAAAGCAAGCGACGACTTTCCACTTCCGCTCAAACCGGTAATTACCACCAGTTTATCGCGCGGAATAGTGACATCGATGTTCTTTAAATTATGAACTCTTGCTCCTGTAACCTCTATGCTCATAAAACCAATTATTTACTCTCGCGGAAACCCTCTTTCGGAACCTGCACCACATAGGTTCTTCTGGCTCTGTTATCGAGCTTGTTAGATCTTATCCACTGATTGTATATCTTTATCAGCTTAAAGTTGGTGTTGTGAGCGGCAGCAAACTCCGACCAGTTTTCTACAGATCCCTTAACCTCTACTTCGTAATATTCGAGCTCTGGAAAAAGATCTTCTTCAGAAAAGTAGTAACCGTACTTCTCGGGATTATTGAGAATAGTTTTAAAGGCAAGCGCCCTGAATACATACCGGCCCGTTTCCTCAACAAACTGAGTATCGTAATAGTCGGTCTGTGACTGAATATCCATTCTGTATCTTACATTTCTGAAACCTGTATTGTACGATGCAGCTGCCATTGTCCAGGAACCAAATTCGTTGTATGCTCTTTTTATGTATGCGGCAGCCGCCTTTGTCGATTTTTCGATATGGTACCTTTCGTCAACCTCATTATCGACAACCAGGCCATACTCTCTTGCCGTACCTGCCAGAAACTGCCAGTATCCTGCAGCATTGGCAGGAGATACTACAGGTTGAAGTCCGCTTTCGGCTATACACAAATAGTAAAAATCTTCAGGAACACCCTCCTGCTTTAAAATTGACTTTATTATTCTCCCGTACCTGTTATCTAATTGCATAATATAGGTTACGCTGCCGTGGAAATAAGATAAAGAGGTGATTTCTCTTTGAAAAGACTCCCTTACATCAAAATAATGGAGAGGAACCTCTTCTCCTGCAAAGGAGGCCTTTTCAGGTATTGGAGGCAATCTTACCTCCTGTGAAAAACTGTTTTTTCTATCGAAAAGAGGTCTGCTATCTTCCGATCCGGCCGGTGTGCAAAATGATAAAAAGGGTACAAACAAAAGAAAAAAACGGTACTTGTAAAAATTCATATAATTATTTGTTTATTCGTATCTTAAAAATGGATTGGTAGCAAGCTCCTGGCCTATGGTGGTCGAAGGTCCGTGTCCGGGATAAACCGTATACTCTTCGCCAAGCTTAACTACTTTATTTAAAAGACTATCCATTAACTCCTCGTAATCTCCGCCGGGTAAGTCGGTTCTACCGATACTGCCGGCAAAAAGAGAGTCACCTGTAAAGATAATCTTCTGCTGTTCGTTGTAAAGAGAGACTCCTCCCCTGCTGTGTCCAGGAGTAGAGATAACCTTAAGCGACGACTCCCCGAAAGAGATTTCCATACCCTCTTCAAAGTCTGTTGTGTTCAATGGTGGTTCATCTATCCTGTAGCCGAACATCTCACAATATTTGGTTGCTCTTTCGAGCTGCGGCTTATCATTAGGGTGAATAAAGCATTGAACATTCCAGTTTTCTGCCACATATGCATTACCCATAACATGATCGAAATGCCCGTGAGTATTTAATAGTTTTACCGGTTTTAAAGAGTTTTCGGTTATAAACTTGTTTAATCTCTCCTTTTCACTGCTACTGTGACACCCCGGATCTATAATTACACACTCTCCGGTGTGATCCCACAAGAGATAGGTACACTCTCTTAAATCGTTAAAATAAAATGTTTTAATTTGTATCATAAGCTAAATATTTCTTTATAATTCTTCCGTTCCGCTAAGCATAGGAACAAATTTAAACTCTCCGTGTTCACTCCTTTGGTACTCACTTTCCGAAACCCTGTCAATAACAACCATTCTCTGCGACTCCAACCCTAAGGGAATAACCATTCTACCACCAACTGCAAGCTGACCCAACAACTCCTGAGGCAATTCCGGAGCTCCGCAGGTTATAAGAATCCCTTTAAAGGGAGCAAACTTTGGCAAACCTGCAAAACCATCACCAAAAAAGAGTAGCGGTGAGTGATAATCGAGCCTTACAAGGTTTTTCTGTCCCTTTAAATAGAGCATTTTTTGCCTTTCGATACTGTACACTCTAAACCCTAACTGAGCCAGCACAGCTGTCTGATAGGCACAACCGGTTCCTATTTCGAGTACTTTATCGAATTTCTTTACCTTCTGACACAATAGATGAGTCTGCATCGCAACGGTGTAGGGTTGCGATATTGTTTGCTTAGCACCTATAGGCAGAGGTTTGTCTTGATAGGCAAGATGATCCAGACCGCAATCTACAAACATATGGCGGGGAACCCCGGACATTGCATCGATAACCCCATTACTAAAGGGATATTTGTTCAAGAGCTGTTTCATTAACTGCCTGCGTCTGCCCTTGTGTTCTAAAGTGTCTAACATAGGGCAAAATTACGAAAATCTTTTAGTAATTTTGCAGAGTATCACACCTCACGATAAATCATTTTTTTATGCACGTAGCAATAGCCGGTAACATAGGAAGCGGAAAGACAACTCTTACCCGATTACTCTCCAGACACTACAACTGGGAGGCCAAATACGAGTCAGTAGACACTAACCCTTATCTCTCCGACTTTTATGCCGATATGCAAAGATGGTCTTTTAACCTTCAGATATATTTCCTCAAGGAGCGCTTTAAAGGGATAGTAGAAATTCAGAGAGAGAACTCTCATGTAGTTCAAGACAGAACCATTTACGAAGATGCCAGAATATTTGCACCAAACCTCCACAGTATGGGGCTAATGAGCACCAGAGATTTCGAAAACTACAACTCTCTATTTAACCTTATGCTCTCTCTGGTAAATCCCCCCGATTTGCTAATTTATCTCCGCTCTTCAATTCCAAACTTAGTATCACAGATACACAAAAGAGGACGCGATTACGAAAGCGGGATTCGCATCGACTATCTTTCGGGGCTTAACGACCGCTACGAAGAATGGATAACTTCTTATCAGGACGGAAAAGTTTTAATTATTGATGTAGACAAACTTAAATTCGAAGATAACCAGGAGCATCTCAGCACAGTAATCAACAAGGTAGATGCAATTTTACATGGTCTCTTTTAATATTACCTGTTTAGTTTAACCTTATCCTGTGAATAACGGGATTTCCGTTGTTAACTCCGTATCTGACGGCCGGTATAAAGAGGTCTCCCTCTTCTGTAAAGAGGTGACTGAATGCAACACCCTCTTCTCTTTGAGCATCAATCACAAAAAAGACCTCACTTTTACCCCTGTTTTTAGTGTAACGGGTGATGTACTGAAATCCATATTTGTGCTGATAGCAAAAATAGAGGTAATGGTTATCCTCTCTTACATTATTGATAAGTGAGGCGTAGTTGTCTCTGTTATCACCAACATTAAACACTTGAATTCTTTCGAAGGGATCGTTTTTACCCCCTTCAATTGCCGGAAAGGTGTGCTTGCCAAAGTCTACAAGATATCGTACCCTCTTTTGCAAATCGCTGTTAATTTCAAAAATGGTATCGTTCATTACTTCCCAATACAAAAGAGTGTTATCGAAGGGGTATAAAATATCCGTAAACTCGGCAGAGCTAAGCTGATTAACATTCGATACAGTGCTGTTGCCGAAACTTTTGTCGAAAAGGGTAAAAAGAGGTGTTGAAACCCTGGTTCCCATATAACCGTTTTTAGCAAGAAAAAACTTTTCGCCATTAACATCCAACGGAGCAACCACACTTACAGTAGACAGAGCATCTGCAAGGTCGAGTGACAAAAGAAAAGCTCCATCTGCACTGAATACAGCTATCCTCTTCTCCTCTTTGTAATTAAGCCATAGCTCACCGTTATCTATAAAAAAAGAGAAAACACCAGGCTCTCCTATTTGTGCAAGAAAGAGCCCTGCTCTGTTGAAACTTAACACCCTGCCTCTTGTAAGGAGAAAAATAGTGTCATTATATATCTCAAATTTTGATACTCCCTTAATTTCCGATTCTTCAGAAAACTCCAGAGGTATGCTCTCGATTATCATAGAAGAGTGAATATCGATATTTATTACATCCCTGATATTTACCGGCACTCTGGTAAACTCCTTGTTGTTGCCACATGAAAAGGCAATCGACACTATTGCAGCCGTCAGCACTATTTTTATAAAACTTGTAACCATCTCTTTTATTTAACTCTATTTTAAAAGCCCTGTAAGCTCCCTGATCTCTTGTTTAGCCAGTTTCCATCTTGGAATGTCAATTTTCGGACCTATAACCTCCACCACTTTTGCGGCAACAATAGAGCCGACATCTCCGCACTCCTTCAGTGTTAATCCGTGGGAGTGGGCAAAGAGAAATCCTGCTGCATAGGTATCTCCGGCCCCGGTAGCATCTATTGTATCGGCGGGCCACGCCTCAATATAGTGATACTCCTCTCCCTGTTTTATCATCGACCCATCTTTCCCTATTTTAACAACGGCAATATCACATATTTCTGCTATTTTATCAAGTGCCTCTCTGGGTGGTTTATTGGTAAAAACCTCTGCTTCTGTTTCATTTGCAAACACAATATCTACATAATTATCAATTATGTCGTGAAGAAAAGCGTAGTTACTCTCCACCACATTATAGCTTGCCATATCAATGGATATTATCATACCTGCCTCTTTGGCAAGTTCAACAGCTCTGCGAACCAGAGATTGATTCTGAACCAGATACCCCTCGATGTGAAAATAATCGAACCCCTTGAAAAATTCCGGAGAGAGATCTTCCGGGACCAGCTCTATAGCTGCACCCAGATACACGGCAAATGTACGCTCGGCATTGGGAGCTGTAATAAAAACCATAGCTCTTCCCGAGGCGGCCTTGCCTTTTAACAGGGTCGAGCTTATTCCGTTTCTGGATAAATCCGACTTAAAAAGGGCACCCAGTTCGTCGTCACCAACTTTTCCGATAAAGGCAGAGGGCATCCCAAGCACTGCAGTTGCCGTTATTGTATTTGCAGCAGATCCCCCTGCAACATACTGAACTCCCATTGGCTTTAGTGTTTGCCATATCTTTTCACCAGTCTCCATATCGACATGCTGCATACTCCCTTTTGGAAGATGAAAATGGCTGAGCAGCGTATCATCTGTTAACACTGCCAAAATATCTGTGAGGGCATTTCCTATGCCCAATATAGATTTTTGCTTATTCAAAATTTATCCTTATTAGTTATCAATCTCTTCACGGGCAATTTTTATTGCAGCTTTAGCCAGCAACTCCATAGGGTTGTACAAATGCGATTTCACCCCACTCTGTTTCAATACCAGCGGAATTTCGGTACACCCTGCAATAATACATTCAGCTCCTCTATCCTCAAGCAGAGCAGCTGCCCTTTTCAGCAACTCTCCGGGCCCTCTTTTATAACCTGCCTTTACCCCTTTTTTCCCGTAAACCGCCTCCATCACAATCTCCTCCTGTTCCCGGCTATTGGGTAAAACCACCTCAACTCCATATTTCTGTAACATCTTTTGGTACAACCCAGATTGTATACTGCCTGTTGTTGCAAGAATACCTGCTTTTTTAACTCCTGCACCGGCAACAGTTGCCGATGTAGTATCTATCATACTGATAATTGGAACCGATATTTCTGCTGATATATCATCAATATAGTAATGGGCTGTATTACAAGGGATAAGCAAAAGAGATGCACCCGCTTTTTCAAGCAGCTTTGCCCCTTGTACAAGGTAAGGTAAGGGCGACTCCTCTCCATAAACAATGTTACGGGTTCTGTCCGGAGTTTGTGGATTACTGTTAATAATAACAGGAATGTGATCCTGATCTTTTTCAGCCGAGGTGTTAATAATTATCTGTCCGTAAAGATACAATGTTGCCTCGGGCCCCATTCCTCCAAGTATTCCTATTGTTTTAACTTTTCTGTTATTCATGATTTCACTAACTCCGGCACTATCCCACAAAGTTCATATTTTTTTGTAGGTTTGCAAAAATTTATGTGGTAATGGAAATATGCAATACCCTTGAGCAATACGAAAAGGTAATTTCTTTGTTACCAAAAGATTGCATAATAGGGTTTGTTCCAACAATGGGTGCCTTGCATCCCGGACATATATCGCTGGTTAAAGAGGCAAAAAAATATAGCAATACAGTGGTTGTCAGCATATTTGTTAATCCTGTACAGTTCAATAATCCGGACGATCTTGCATCGTATCCCCGTACTGTTGAGGCCGATTGTAAAATGCTGCGCGATGCGGGAGCAGATATTGTGCTTATCCCCTCGGAAAAAGAGATATATCCAACCTCTAAAAGCCGTGAATTTGACCTTGGAGGCCTTGACACCACCGGCGAAGGAGCCCGCAGGCCGGGGCACTTTAATGGAGTTGCAAGAGTTGTAACCCGATTGTTCGAAATAGTTAAGCCACAGTTTGCCTTTTTTGGCGAAAAAGATTTTCAGCAACTTGCAGTAATAAAGCACTTTACAAAAGAGCTCAACTACCCCGTTCAAATTATTTCGTGCCCAACAATAAGAGAAGAGGACGGAGTTGCAATGAGCTCGAGAAATATGTTGTTAAGTATGGAGCACCGCAAGGCGGCACCTCGCATTCACAGCACCCTTGTTAAAGCAAAAGAGATGTGCAGCAAAAAAGAAAATCCCGATATTTTTGAAATAACTGAGTGGGTTAAAAATCAAATCAACAAAAACCCTCTTATAAAAGCAGAGTATGCAGAAGCTGTAGAGCCCATGACAATGAAAGTTGTAACAGACTGGAATAGCTCCCCCGATATACAACTGTGTGTTGCGGTTTTTGCAGACAATGTACGATTGATAGATAATATAAAATTGAAGTGAGATGTTACTGGAGATAATGAAATCTAAAATTCACCGTGCAAAGGTGACTGAAGCCAACTTAAATTATATAGGCAGCGTAACCATAGATGAAACCCTTATGGAGGCAGCCGGATTGTATCCAAACGAAAAGGTATCTATCGTTAACATAAACAACGGAGAGCGAATAGAAACCTATGTAATTAAAGGAGAGAAAGATAGCGGCAAGATAGGAATTAACGGCGCTGCAGCTCACAAATTTTCGCCGGGCGATCTTGTAATAATAATGGCCTACGCTCAGATGACACCCGAAGAGGCAGACGGATTTAAATCGTCAGTAATATTTCCCGATTCTGAAACCAACAAAATTATTTAATGACAGCTACTCCCATAAAACAAAGAGTCTATTCTGCCATTAAATACATTATACTATTGGCTGTTGCTGCTCTGTTGCTATGGGCATCTTTCCGGGGGGTTCACTGGGACGATTTTGTTACAGGGCTAAAAAGCGCAAACTACTGGTGGATTATGCTTTCGATGGCAATAGGGGTATTAGCTTTTTTCCTGAGAGCACTAAGGTGGCGGTTGATAATGCTCCCTTTAGGTAAAAAAATAAGACGCAAAGATGCCTGGCATGGGATAAACATCGGTTACATTACCAATTTTGCAATTCCCCGTGCCGGAGAATTTGCCAGATGCGGTGTTATCTCAAAAAAAACAGGACTCCCTTTCGAAACAGTTGCCGGAACAGTAGTGCTCGAAAGAAGTATCGACCTTTTAGCCCTAATCATAACCACTTTCGCAGTTTTAATATTTCACAAAAATAAATTCGCAGCATTTATTAACCGCGAAATAATTGACTCCATAGGAGATCGTTTCTCAAACGGTATTTTCTGGATAGCCGGAGCTTTGGCTCTCTCTTTTATTGTTTTTCTTTTCCTTGTATATCGCCTTAGAGAGCACTACCCTTTTTTCAGGAAAATTGCAAATGTCGTTAAGGGGGTTTTAAGCGGTGTTGTTTCAGGTTTTCGGATGAATCAAAAATGGCTCTTTCTCTTTTACACTGTTGCAATAAATGTTTGCTACTGGCTAATGAGTTACACAACCATTCTTGCATTTTCGGCAGTCGGAAACCTCGGGGCCTCTGACGCTCTGTTTCTTATGGTGATTGGCGGGTTTGGCTGGGTTGTTCCAGTACAAGGGGGAATCGGTGCTTATCACTTTATTATATCGTTGGCACTCACCACAATATATGGCATTGACCAAACAACAGGTGTGGTTTTTGCAACTATCTCCCATGAATCACAGGCCCTCACAATGATTATATTTGGCATAATATCATTATTATCACTATATTTACCAAAACCCAAATTTGTTTCACAGTAATTATGATGTGCTCATACGGCTTGTTGTTGCAACGAAAACCTATCGCATTAATAATAGCACTGCTTTTTAGTTTTATCTGTATCGGTGCAAACGGGCAGCCGATGGATTTCGTGTATGACTCTCTTCCAAGCCTGCTTTATACCTCCGATGCCGACACCGAGATTTATGAGGAGGTAGATATCTTTCTTATTATCTCCTCCTTTAATCCCGACACCCGCAGAACAACCGATTTTATTAACCGGTTCGGAAGCTTAATGGCATCAGCCTACCCTGATAAGCATCAAATTCTGGTAGAGGACATGGGTGTCAGAAATTTTACCGAGGAGGCCCACACCTGGAAAAAACAGGTAGAATATCTTTTATCGAAATATAAAGGGCGAAACCTTAAAGGGGTAATTACCATCGGGCAAGAGGCATGGGCTGCACTGGCAGCTCAGGATTGCCAAATGAAAGGGACTCTTGTGGCAGGCATATCGCTAAGCACAAATGGTATTGAGCTGCCAATGTCGGCGGGGGAGTCGATGTCTGATCCGGTATGGACAGATAACACAGCCAAGCTTTGCGATTCCAGCTTCAGAGCGGGAATTGCCAGCAAATACTCTGTTGAGAAAAACATCGAACTTATCCTCTCACTATTTCCAAATACCAAAAATATCTTTGTTCTCTCAGACAACACATACGGAGGAGTCTCCCTTAAAACTCATTTTATAAGGAACATCCATTTGCTTCCTAAGCTTAACTACAATTTTATCGACAGCAGAAATCACTATCTTCCGCATATTAAGCAGATGATACGAGAGATCCCGGACAGTTCTGCTTTGTTGATTGCAACCTGGAGAGTCAATCGCGACGGCCAGTACTATATGGCAAACTCCCTGGACGAACTTTTAGATATAAACCCTGCTCTGCCCGCTTTCTCAATTACCGGAACAGGTATTGGAAACGGAGCTATCGGGGGGTATATACCAAACTACACAACTAACCCACAAATCATTGTAAATCAAATTCTGAAATTCATGGAGTATGGTGGCGATTCGCTGAATTTTCACATACTTGACAACTCCTATATTTTCGATCAGCAAGCGATGGAAAAACATGGAGTATCTCCGGGTAATCTGCCATCGACATATCGCTTTACTACACCGGTAGACCCCAGAGTTGAGCAATACAGATATTATCTGTACATTATATCTGCCGTGGCTTTGATTTTTGCCGTTTTTGTTGTTGCAATGACAATTCTTTACACACGGAATAAAAAATTAAAACAAAATCTCGAAATAAGAACTTTACAGCTTATTGAAGCTAAAAACATGGCAGAGGAGAGCGACCGCCTTAAAACTGCTTTTTTGGCAAATATGAGTCACGAAATCAGAACTCCGCTTAATGCTATTGTGGGCTTTTCTCATTTACTATCAGCAGAAGAGTTTGCCGAAGAGCAACGGATAGAGATTAGTAAAATTATTACCCAAAACTCTTCGCTGCTGCTTACCCTTATTACAGATATTCTGGATATTTCGGGTTTGGAAACCGGTAAGCTAAACTTTATTTTTAAAGAGACCGATGTCAACTCCATATGTAAACAGGTTACTGCAACAGCAAGTGCTGTTAAAAAAGAGGGGGTAGATATAATTTTCAACCCCGGAGCAGAGTCGATTGTTTTTACAACTGATACACACCGTCTGTCACAGGTTCTTTTGAATCTTATAACCAACGCAATTAAGTTTACCGAAAAGGGCAAGATTGAGGTGAGTTGTACTGTAGAGCAGGAAAACAGCTCTTCGCAGGAAAAGCAGCTCTTGTTTTGCGTAACCGACACCGGACCCGGAATTCCGGAACAACATCAAAGCAAACTTTTCGAACGGTTTGGAAAGTTAAACAGCTTTAAACAAGGGGCAGGCCTCGGCCTGGCTATCTCAAAAGAGATAGTAACCCGGTTAGGAGGCAAAATATGGCTCGATACTAATTACAAAAATGGAGCTCGCTTCTATTTCACACATCCGTTGAAATAATTTATATTTTAACAATTTCGTACTTTTTCTTTTTTTCTATTAAGGAATCTAGGTTGACGATAACGTAAATTTTTAT
>CAYGGD010000004.1:0-34735 GCA_964349315.1 uncultured Muribaculaceae bacterium | reverse complement strand
GCTCTTTTTTTAATTATTCTTACTACTCTCTTTATAATGAGAGGTGATGCGTGCACCAATTTAATGGTAACAAGAGGTGCCTCAAAAGACGGATCTTCGATGGTTAGTTACTCCGCCGATTCGCATACCAGATACGGCACTCTGGTACACTATCCTGCAAAAACCTACCCGGCAGGCAGTATGGTTAAAATTTATGAATGGGGAAAAGACAGATATCTGGGAGAGATACCTCAGGTAGAGAAAACCTACTCTGTCATAGGAAATATGAATGAACACCAGCTGATTATCGGAGAGTCTACCTGGGGCGGTGTCAAAACTCAATTCGACCCTGATGGATTACTCGATTACGGATCGCTTATTTATTTAGCTCTTCAAAGAGCCAGAACGGCAAGAGAGGCGATTGTGGTTATAACAGAACTTGCAGATAAATACGGATATGCCTCTACAGGAGAGTCTCTCTCCATCGCAGACACAGAAGAGGTGTGGTTTATGGAGATGATCGGAAGGGCTCCTAAAATTGTCAACGGCGAAAATATTAATAAAGGGATGGTATGGGTTGCAATTAAGTTGCCGGACGGAGCAATATCAGCACATGCAAATCAGGCAAGAATAACAACTTTTTCCTTGAACGACCCGGATAACTGTCTGTACTCACAAGATGTAATTACTCATGCTAGAGAGCAGGGTCTTTTTAAAGGAAGAGACTCCCAGTTTAGTTTTGCAGATGCTTACGGACCAGCAACCCCTTCTACTATAAGGGGATGCGATGCCAGGGTATGGAGCTTTTTTAATAAGCATGGCAAAGAAGATATGGGAAAGTATCTGGAATATGCTCTGGGAGACCCTTCGAAGGAGAGGATGCCTCTTTATGTATGGCCAAAAGAGAAGCTTTCCGTTAAAGATGTAGCCGACATGATGAGAGACCGTTACGATGGAACTCCAATGGATATGACACAGGACATCGGAGCCGGAGGGAATGAACTTCCATACCGCTGGAGACCTATGAATTTTGAGGTAGAGGGTAACCACTACCTGAACGAAAGAGCTATCGCAACCCAACAAACAGGTTTTTGGTTTGTAGGTCAAAGCAGAGCTCATATTCCAAATGAAATTGGAGGCATATTCTGGTTTGGAGTGGATGATGCAGGTACATCTCCCCTCACTCCTGTATACACTTCATCAACCAAAATATCAGATCACTATGCTATCGGTAACGGCTCAATGATAGAGTATTCACCTACATCTATGTTTTGGCTTACCAACCGTATTGCCCAATTTGCCTACTTGAGGTACAATCACATCGGAAGAGAGGTTCGCAATGTCATTGACGACCATGAGAACGCAAGAATAGCTGAAACAGAAGCAATTGACAAAACAGCTATCTATCTTATAAAGGAGAATCCCGGTTTTGTTCAGGAGTTTCTGACTAACTATTCTGTTAATACAGCAAATTCACTTTTTGAAAAATGGAAAAGACTTGACGAGTACCTGTTGGTTAAATATATAGATGGTAATACAAAAAAACAGAATCCCGACGGATCCTTTATGAACAACGGACACTCACCAGTAATACCTCCATCACCAGATTTTCCGGGCTATTCAGAAAGTTGGAAAAGAGCAGTTAAAAAAGATGCCGGCCACAGGTTGCTGATTAGCGAGTAAGAAATATTAGTAAAAGATTTTACTGTTTGCCTTTTTACATTATATTTGTACTCGTACTGACTTTAAACTTATCTATATGAAAAAAATTCTTTCTCAATTTAAAAATGAAGATTGGATTGCAACCTTTATGGGGGCGATTCTTATCGTTCTGGTAATTTTTATTCCTTCGCTCGGGAAAAAAGTTTACGAATTTCCTGAGGGGTATCCTGCCTGGTTTTCGAAAGTTCCATTTGAGCTTACTAAGTTTTTAATAATTATCGGGTTAAGTGCTATCGGCCTGAAAATTTTAAATGTTAAAATGAAATGGTTTCCGTTATCGTTTCTTTTTATTTACGGAATTTCATTTTTTGCACAGTACTTAAGCGGATTAGGATTTATTAAGCAAATTGGTTTTGAGTCTGTTTTCTTTTCAGTAGCAATTGGCCTTTTAATAAGGAATTCCGTTGGACTTCCCAAATGGTTAGAACCGGCAGTTAGGAGTGAATTTTATATAAAAGCCGGCCTTGTAATTTTAGGATCTTCTATTTTATTTGGCGAAATAATGAAAGCCGGATCTTTCGGAATGATTCAGGCAATTGTGGTTGTACTTGCTGTCTGGTACTTCTCTTTCTGGCTGACCAGGCGTATGGGAATTGATAAAGAGATGGGGATTCTGTTATCTACAGCAGTATCTATATGCGGTGTCTCAGCTGCTATTGCCGCCAGTGGTGCCATGAAAGGCGACTCCAAGAAACTATCTTATGTTGTGTCACTTGTTCTTGTAGTAGCAGTACCTATGATGTATCTGATGCCATATTTGTCTAAACTGATGGGGCTTACCCAGGAGGTAGCAGGGGCCTGGCTCGGAGGAACAATAGACACAACCGGAGCAGTTGTTGCTTCGGGCAAATTCTTAGGAGATATAGCTGAATCTCAGAGTGTAATTATTAAATCGGCACAAAATGCATTGCTTGGTATTTCTGCTTTTGCAATTTCGATATATTGGTCATTAAAAGGTACAAATCAAGAAATTCGCCCAAGCGCATCTGTGTTATGGGAAAGATTTCCAAAGTTTGTTATAGGTTTTATTCTTGCTTCTGTGGTATTTAGCTTTTTCCTTGAGCCGGGAACAGCAAAAGCCCTTAGCGGAGCGGCAAAGGGGCTCAGAGAGACTCTGTTTTCTGTAGCTTTTGTTTGTATTGGCCTGGAGACAGATTTTCGTAAAGTGTTTGGCAAAGAGAATCACAAATATACTGCTGCATTCTTAATTGCTCAGACATTCAACGTTATAGTAACGCTAATTGTAGCTTACCTGCTCTTTGGAAACTATGAGTTCTCATTCGGTTTTTAAAAGAATGATAAGAGAACTCGCTCCATCTTATTTTTTATTTCAGAATTAGAGAGGTTGCCTATACTCCCGATATGAGTGTGGGCAACTTTTTTTGAACTTCTAAAAGTACCCTCAGAAACCTCTTTACCCACCTGTTTGTATGCATCCCTGAACGGCACTCCGTTTAAAACTCTCGAATTTACCTCCTCTACAGTAAAGAGGTAGTCGTATCTGGGGTCATTCAGAATCTCTCTGTTAATTTGAATGTGCTGTAACATAAAGAGCGACATTTTTAGTACTGAATGAAGCGATTCTATTGCCGGAAACAAGAGCTCCTTTAAAAGCTGAAAATCTCTGTGATACCCGTGAGGAAGATTTGTAGTAAGCAATGAGATCTGATTGGGAAGAGACTCAATAATATTGGATTTGCCTCTGATAATTTCCCACACATCAGGGTTCTTTTTATGAGGCATTATACTCGATCCTGTGGTGAGCTGCTCAGGAAAAGAGATAAATCCAAAATTACCGCACATATACATGATTGAATCTGAGGCAAGCTTATTTAATGTAGAGGCAATTGACGAAGCAGCAAAAGCCACACATTTTTCGCACTTGCCCCTGCTCATCTGAGCATACACCGAGTTAAAATTCAATGTTTCAAAACCAAGCTCGTTTGTAGTCATCTGCCTGTCGAGCGGAAATGAGCTTCCATATCCGGCGGCTGATCCCAAAGGATTCTGATTCACGATTTTTCGGGCAGAGGCAACAAGGTGCATATCATCTACCAGCGATTCAGCATATGCTCCAAACCAAAGGCCAAATGATGAGGGCATTGCAATTTGTCCATGCGTATAACCCGGCATCAAAACCTCTTTATGTTTTTCACTTAAATCCTGAAGTATGTTAAACAAATCAACCACCTCATCTTTAACAATATCCAGCTCGTGTCTCAAATATAGTTTTATGTCGGTTAAAACCTGATCGTTCCTCGAGCGGCCACTGTGAATTTTTTTCCCAGTCTCTCCAACTCTCCTGGTTAAGGTCAGTTCTATTTGAGAGTGAATATCCTCTACTCCCTCTTCAAGTTTAAACTCTCCCTTATCGATCTCTTTAAGAATAGTATTCAACTGTTCGGATAAAACTTCAAGCTCCTTTTTTGTTATCAACGATATGCTCTCCAGCATTTTTACATGGGCAAGAGAGCCAATTACATCAAATCGGGCAAGCCTCATATCCAGCTCACGATCTTTTCCAACAGTAAAGCTATTAACGACAGAATCGGCAGTTACATCCTTATTCCACAACGTGCTCATAACTATAGATTTAATTGTTCTAAAAAACTTATATATCCTTTTATCCCCTCTTCAATTTCTGAGATAAACACATACTCATCTGCTCTGTGCGACCTGGATGAGTCTCCCGGCCCCATCTTTAATGCAGGAACATTCAGGCGCATCCAGTCGGAAGTTGTTGGTGAAATAAAGAGCTCCTTACCCGACTCCTGTGCAGCTTTTATCAAGGGATGGTCGTTGGGAGTTGCCGAAGAGCGATTAGAGAGATTCCTTGGTTTAAGTCTCCCTTTTACACAAGCCGATAGCATCTGCACTATCTCTGCATTGTTATAGAGATCTGTAGGTCTAATATCTACAACGTAGTGACAAATATCAGGAACAACATTGTGCTGAGTTCCGGCCTCTATCTGAGTTACAGATAATTTTACCTCCCCCATCAGTGGAGAGATTCTGGAAAATTTGAATCTTTTTAAAGCATCAATATCTTCCATCGCGAGATAAATTGAGTTTACTCCCTCATCTCTGGCTGCATGGCCGCTTTCGCCATAGGCAAATCCATCTATAACCAGTAACCCTCTCTCAGCAACAGCCGCCTTCATACAAGTCGGCTCTCCGATAACAGCAGCATCTACTCTGCCAGCCTCTTTAATGGCATAAGAGATTCCGTCTGGCCCCGAATTCTCTTCCTGAGCACTTAACAGAAGCTTTAAATTGAAAGGAAGATTGCCATTTTGTGAGAGATAAAGATATACATAAAGCATAGAAACCACAGAAGCACCAGCATCGTTACTTCCAAGACCCAAAATTTTGTCAGTATGGAGAGGGGGGGTAAATGGATCGAATGTATAACCACCACCGGGTTTAACGGTGTCTATGTGTGAATTAAGCAGTAGAACAGGTTTACTGCTATCCTCATCTCTCTCAAAGGCAATTAAATTGTTTTTTAATCTTTTGTAAAACAACCCTTTAGATTCAATCCATTCTGAGAGAAAGTTGCACCTTTGCTCTTCCAGTCCCGAAAAGGAACTGATAGCAACAATGTCACGAAGAAGAGATGCCGCATCCGGAATCAGTGAGATAATATCATTATGATTAACAGTGCTCATTATAGTTTCAGCAGTGTTCCCTTATTATTATTCAAATTAGAGGCATGCTTAATAAAAACTTCATTAACACCATTTTCCATTGCATAAAAAGCGTTATCCATCTTTGGTATCATGCCATCTTTTACAACACCAGAATTTCTTAAAACATAGTAGCTTTCTCTTGTAACCAGCGGGATAACAGAGTCTTCGTCTGTAGAGTCAGATAGGACCCCCTCCTTTTCGAAACAATAAATCAGACGGGAGTAATAGTCTCCTGAGAGAGCAATTGCCAGAGAAGAGGCCATTGTATCGGCATTTGTATTTAAAAGTGATCCCTCTCTGTCGTGAGTAATAGCGCAAAACACCGGAGTAATACCTCTGCCTAACAAACTTTGCATAAAACCTATGTTAATTTTGGCAGGATCAACATCTCCGACATAACCAAAGTCGACAGGAACAGGTGATCGCCTGACAGCAGGAACACTATCACCATCGGCACCGGAAAGCCCGACAGCGTTACAGCCCATCTTTTGCAACTTAGCTACAATGCTCTTATTTATCCATCCTGCATACACCATAGAAACAAGTTTCAAGGTCTCCAGATCTGTTATTCTGCGACCTTGATACATATGAGTAGCTATCCCGAGCTTAGCCGACAACTCAGTAGCCATAACTCCACCCCCATGTATAAGAACCTTTGGACCGTCGATATTGGTAAATTTTTCCAGAAAAAGATCCAGTTCATCCTGTCTGTCTACAATATTCCCACCAATTTTAATTACAGTTAATGTTTTCATATCGTGCATTTTATAAAAATTGAACTAAAGGGCTCTAAGCATTTCTCTAATTACTGCCTGCGCTGAGACTACTCTGTTAGCCGCTTGTGGCACTA
Organism: uncultured Muribaculaceae bacterium; assembly: GCA_964349315.1. GTDB lineage: Bacteria > Bacteroidota > Bacteroidia > Bacteroidales > UBA932 > Bact-08. Next base: position 28,495 of record CAYGGD010000004.1, on the reverse strand, counting down.
CAATAGAATTTTCACTTTCAATAATCTGATCAGAAACAATCATGTTTCTGCGAACAGGAAGGCAATGCATAAACTTAGCATTCCGGGTCAGTTGCATCTTATCTGAATCTACCATCCAACTCCGGTCAGCACTGGCAACAGTACCATATCCAACATCATTAAATATCGACCAGTTTTTGGCGTAAATGAAATCTGCATCTTTATATGCCTTACAAACATCGTACTCTACCTTTGCATTTCCAACAAACTCCGGAGAAAGTTCGTATCCTTCAGGATGGGTAATAACAAAATCGTAGTCAGCTCTATTCATCCACTCTGCAAAAGAGTTGGCAACTGCCTGCGGCAAGGGCTTGGGATGCGGAGCCCAGGTTAAGACCACCTTTGGCCTCTCCACCTTTTTAAACTCCTCAATTGTAATAAGATCTGCATAGCTCTGAAGAGGATGTCTGGTGGCTCCCTCCATACTAAACACAGGACGACCTGAGTATGAGATAAACTGATTAAGAATTTCTTCACTGTAATCAAGAGCTTTGTTTTGTAATCCGGCAAAAGCACGGACACCTATAATGTCACAGTAAGAGCCCATTACCGGAATCGCCTCAAGAATATGCTCCGGTTTGTCACCGTCCATAATCACTCCTCTTTCGGTCTCTAGCTTCCAGGCACCTTGGTTTATGTCGAGCACAATCACATTCATTCCAAGATTCAAACCTGCCTTTTGTGTACTAAGCCGGGTTCTCAAGCTGGAGTTAAAGAAAATCATAAGAAGGGTTTTGTTTTTACCCAAATGCGAATCGGCATATGGATCAAGCTTTACCTCGGCCGCCTGTTTTAAGGCATAGTCTATTGACTTAAAGTCATTTACGCAGACAAATTTATTCATTGCAATCGGCTGTTAATATATTATTTATCTCTTTTTCGAAACTCTTCAGCAAAGCATCACACTCCGCTTTACTAACAGAAAGGGGAGGTAAAAGCCTGATAATATTACTTTTAGCCCCTCCGGTAAATATTTTTCCGTTAAATAACAGATTATTTCTTACAGGTATATATCCGCAAGCCATCTCAACACCAATCATAAATCCTCTCCCTCTTACATCCGAGATAATCTCTTTACCATACTTATTCTGTAACTCTTTCAGTGAGACAATGAGTGATTCTCCAAGAACTGAAGCATTTTTAATCAGAGCATCCTCTTGCATAACTTTCAACACTGCAAGTGCAGCAGCGCACGCAAGATGGTTTCCTCCGAATGTGGTTCCAAGCAAACCATAACCTGGTTTAAACATCGGTGAAATTAAGGTACCCCCTATGGGAAATCCATTTCCCATACCCTTTGCAACAGTAATGATGTCCGGGCAAATGTTGTGGTGCTGGTGAGCGAAGAACTTTCCGGTTCTGCCATAACCGCTTTGCACTTCATCTGCAATTAGTACTACGCCAAAGCGTTCGGTAATATCTCGTAATTGCTTCACAAACAAATAATCAAGTTCAAAAATACCGGCAACACCCTGTATGGGTTCAAAAATAACAGCTGCATAATCTCCCGATTCCAGCTCTTTTTGCAAAGAGAGAATATCTCCGGGATTGATAAAGGTAACCTCGTGGAAAGAGTTAAAGGGGCTGATAATAGATGGATTATCACTTGTAGCAACAGCACCGGAAGTTCGGCCGTGAAAACTACCTTTAAACGCTATAATCTTTGATTTACCTGTGTGGAAAGAGGCCAGCTTGAGTGCATTTTCATTGGCCTCAGCTCCCGAATTCGATAAAAAAAGAGAGTATGAGGGGTAGCCGCAAAGGACTCCTAAATTGTAAGCCAGCTCTTTCTGCAGCGAATTAATCACCGAATTTGAGTAAAATGATATTTTACCGAGCTGCTCTTTAATACAATTATTGTAAACTGGATTAGCATGACCTATTGATATAACTGCATGACCACCGTAAAAATCGAGGTACTCATCACCGTTTTTGTCCCAAACTTTGCACCCAAGCGCTCTGACTGGCTCAACAGGCCATAATTTATATACATCAAAAAGATCCATCTTATTTAAATTAAAAGGCACTGCCCTTAAGTTTTAATCCAAGGTTTTCGTCAAGACCAAACATAAGGTTCATATTTTGAACCGCCTGTCCTGAAGCACCTTTAAGTAAATTATCGATAATTGAGGTTATGTGCAAGTAACCATTATGACTCTCGATATAAAGTAATGCTTTGTTTGTATTGACAACCTCTTTCAGAGATAATGGTAAATCAGAAATATAAACAAAGGGAGAATCCTTGTAAAACTCCTTATAAATACTGATAATCTCTGCAGTTGATTTCTCTGAAGATACTTCTGTGTACAAACTTGTAAATATTCCCCTTGTAAAACCGCCCCTTAACGGAACAAAATTAATCTGAGGAATGGTTACCTCAGAATATCCTGAAAGAGTTTTTTTAATCTCACCCAGATGCTGATGAGTAAATGGCTTATATATAGAGATATTTGACTCTCTGTAACTGTAATGGGTTGTGTCTGAATGGCTTTTTCCAGCTCCTGTACTACCCGTAATTGCATGAATATGAATCGCACTTTTCAACTCTCCTATTGTTGCCAGAGGCATTAATGCAAGGAGTATTGAAGTTGCAAAACAACCCGGGTTAGCAATATATTTTGCTCTTTTAATCTGCTCTCTGTTAAACTCGCACAATCCATACACAAAACTCTCTCCTCTCCACTCAGAATCGAGGCGAAAATCGTTGCCCAGGTCAATTATTTTGCACTCTTCAGACAATGCAAGATCCTCAATATAGCTGCGAGATAATCCATGCCCCAGTGTCATAAAAAGAATGTCCGGCTCATTTGAGCCCAAACCGGAAAGATCCTTTACAAACCTGAGCGAAGTGTCGCCAATAAGATCTCTGTGAACAGAAGAGACTAATTCACCACAAAGAGAGCTGCTCAGTACAGCCACTATCTTAACTTTCGGGTGGTTAATCAATATCCTCAGCAGTTCGCCGGCAGTGTATCCGGTACCTCCTGCAATTGCTACTTTAATCATCTTTGTGTACTGAATAATATATTTTCAACGGATTGGCAAGAACTTTAGTAAAACCTACGACATCACGGCCAGTAAACGATTTGTTTGCCTCGCCATAATCACCGAACTTACTGTTCATAAGGTCGTACGGAGTATCACATCCAAGCAGTGTAAAATGATAGGGGCGAAGTTGGTAATTAACCACTCCGGTAACATACTTTTGAGTATCTTCCAGAAATGTTTCGATATTCCTCATAAGAGGGTCCATATACTGCGCCTCGTGCATCTGCTGACCATACCATCCTGATAACTGATCTTTCCAGTAAAGTTGTCCTTTTGTCAAAACATGTTTTTCGAGCAGATGGTGACCTTTTATAAGCATTAAGGGTGCCGGGGCCTCAAAACCAACCCTACCCTTTATCCCGATAATAGTGTCGCCTACATGAATATCACGACCTATACCATACTTTCCTCCAAGTGTGTTAATCTCTTTTATAATATTTATCGGACTCTCTTTTTTGCCGTTTAAAGAAACCGGCTCACCCTTTTCGAACCCTACCGAAATAACAACCGGCTCAGATTCGACAACCTGCGATGGATAGGCCTCTTCCGGAAGTACTCCTCCCGAAGTAAGCGTCTCAACGCCTCCGACACTTGTACCCCAAAGTCCCTGATTTATTGAATATTTTGCTTTTTCCCATGAAAAATTATAACCTGCCTTCTGAAGGTACTCTATCTCCTGCAAGCGAGAGAGTTGAAGCTCTCTGATAGGAGCAAGTATCTGTACATCAGGGGCCATTACTTCAAAGACAAGGTCGAACCTAACCTGATCATTTCCGGCTCCTGTGCTGCCGTGAGCAACATATGAGGCATTCAGCTCCTTAACACGATTCAGCACTTCAAGTGCCTGAAAAACCCTTTCGGAGCTTACCGAAAGAGGATAGGTAGAATTTTTGAGGATATTACCGAAAAGCAGGTATCTGATTCCCTTTTCGTAATAATCATTTGTTGCATCAACATTTACATGTGTAACTGCCCCCAGCTCCAATGCTCTCTCCTGAATTGCCATTTCCTCCTCTTTAGAGAACCCGCCGGTGTTAACCATTATTGTATGAACCTCCAATCTCTTCTCCTTTTGCAGGTAGGGAACGCAAAAAGAGGTATCTAATCCCCCGCTGAATGCAAGAACCACTTTATTGTTCATCACTATTTTTTTAACGATATTATTGAATTTATTTTAACCAGAGGATTTATAATCAGGTGCTTCCCGACTGAAACCAATGCTGGTGTTATTTTTGATTTACCCTTTTCCAAAGGATCATATAAAAGAGCTGTGCAAAGACACATTTTATAGGCGTTCCTTTTTAAAATATCGAAATTAACACACCCCTCACAACCCTTCCAAAATTCCTTATCATCAGTGAGTTCAGAAAAAGTAACGGGTTTAAAACCAAGTTGGGTATTGAGCTTCATCACAGCTAATCCTGTAGTTATGCTAAAGATTTTAGCATCGGGATAAAGCTTACGGGAAAGATTAAAAACCTTTGATTTTATCTTTTTTGCAAGTCCCTGTCCTCTGAATTTATGGGCGACTATTAACCCTGAATTGGCCACATATTTACTATGGCTCCAGGTTTCTATATAGGCAAACCCGGCAAGGTCTGCACCCTCCAGGGCAATTACCGCTCTTCCTGAGATTATTTTACCTGCAATGTATTCAGGAGACCTTTTCGCAATTCCTGTACCTCTCTCCAGAGCAGATTTTAAGACCAGATCGCAGATTGCATCTGCATAAATCACATGGCCTGCGTCAGCCACGACAATGCTTACACTCATGTTTAATTAAAAACAATAAAATTATTACTATATATGTGAAATTGTACAGGAGACTATACCTGCGTAGTTTAACGGACTAAAACCGCTGTAAATGAATTGCCCTTCCTAGGCACATCGTCGGACGTGTCTGTGTGTAAAATCAGAATTGATATGAAGGTGGTTGTATTTCATTAGCGGCAAAGGTAAAATAATTATTGATAAAAACATTATCTTTGGACACTAAACTGTAAAATTTATGGAAAAGCAAAACAACAAGCCTCAAGGTCTACCGGAAAATGCATACCGGCAATTGAAAGAAGGAGAAGAGTATCGCCCTGTAATGGAGCCTGGTAAATCGTATCCGGAAGTTACTCCCTGGTCGGTATTTATGGGAATTATAATGACAATTATTTTTTCTGCGGCCGCAGCATATCTGGGTCTTAAAGTAGGGCAGGTTTTTGAAGCGGCAATTCCCATAGCGATTATAGCGGTTGGTTTATCGGGAGCTCTGAAAAGAAAAAATGCTCTTGGAGAGAATATTATCATACAATCTATAGGTGCCAGTTCCGGAGCAATTGTTGCAGGAGCAATTTTTACACTTCCTGCTCTCTATATTCTTCAGACAAAGTACCCTGAATTAACTGTAGACTTTGCAAAAGTATTTATGAGCTCACTTCTTGGAGGTGTCTTGGGTATTCTTTTCTTAATCCCTTTCAGAAAATACTTTGTTTCGGATATGCACGGCAAATACCCCTTCCCCGAAGCAACAGCTACTACTCAGGTGCTGGTAAGCGGAGAAAGCGGCGGATCCGGGGCAAAGGTTCTAATGGTTAGTGGTATTATCGGAGGTCTGTACGACTTTATAATAGCAACATTTGGGTTTTGGGCTGAGACATTCTCTTCCAGAGTGTTGCCCTACGGACAAGTTGTAGCAGATAAAGCCAAGGTTCTTCTTAAACTCAATGTTGGTGCGGCTGTACTGGGACTTGGCTACATAATCGGGCTCAAATATGCCTTTATTATATGTCTGGGCTCTTTGCTGGTCTGGTTTGGCATTATCCCTGCAATGAACATATTTTTCGGCAGTCAGGTAATAGACTTTATGGGATCGGGAATTACCACAACCATAGGAGAAATGTCTCCCGAACAACTCTTTACAACCTACGGAAGGCACATAGGTATTGGAGGCATTGCCACTGCCGGAGTGATTGGTATAATTAAATCGGCAGGCATTATAAAGTCGGCATTCGGCCTTGCTGCCAAAGAGCTTAAAGGAGGCACAACCACTGGCGAACCCTCTGTAAGGACACAGAGAGATCTTCCGATGAAAATTGTTGCTGTAGGTATTATTGTCACCTTGATTGTTACATTTCTCTTCTTTTATTTCGGGGTTGTGAACAATCTACTTCATGCAATAATCGCTATACTGGTTGTGGGTATTATATCATTTCTCTTTACAACAGTTGCAGCTAATGCAATCGCTATTGTAGGAACAAATCCCGTAAGCGGAATGACTCTGATGACCCTTATTTTGGCATCAGTCATTATGGTTGCCGCAGGCCTTAAGGGAACTGCAGGAATGACAGCGGCATTGATTATAGGAGGTGTTGTATGTACAGCCCTTGCCGTTGCAGGTGCCTTTATTACAGATCTTAAAATAGGATACTGGCTTGGAGCTACTCCTATAAAACAGCAGCAATGGAAATTTTTAGGAACCCTTGTTGCTGCTGCAACTGTTGGTGGCGTAATGATGATTCTTAACGAAACTTACGGCTTTGTGGGAGAAAACGCGTTAGTTGCCCCTCAGGCAAATGCTATGGCTGCTGTGATTGAGCCCCTTATGTCGGGAGGAGGAGCCCCCTGGCTTCTTTATGCAATTGGAGCTGCAATAGCAGTAGTACTTAACTTTTTCGGCATTCCTGCGCTTGCATTTGCCCTTGGCATGTTTATCCCTCTGGAGCTTAATCTTCCTCTTTTAGTAGGTGGTGGAGTAGCATGGTATGTATCTTCAAGGTCGGCAAATGAGGCAGAAAACAATGCCCGCAAAGAGAGGGGAACCTTAATTGCTTCCGGCTTTATTGCAGGTGGTGCCCTGATGGGAGTTATAAGCGCCCTAATTCGTTTTGCCGGGTTTGACATCACCAATAAGGAGTGGATGGAGTCTGTACCTGCAGAGTACCTTGGATTGTTTATGTACCTTATAATTATAGTATATCTTGCTTGGGATAGTCTCAGGGCAAAACTTAACAAAACAAACTCATAGCACTTTATGGAAGGAAATTTTTGGCTTGCACTTACTCTAACAATTATTGCCGGGTTATCGACAACTATTGGCGGTGCCGTAGTACTCTTTTCCAAAAGATTCTCACCCCGTTTTTTAGCAGCCTCATTGGGTTTCTCTGCCGGAGTAATGATATTTATCTCTCTGGTAGAGCTATATGGAGAAGCCAATGAATATCTTGCTGCGCTTTTCGGAGAGAGCAAAGGCAACCTGTACACACTTCTCTCATTTTTCGGGGGAATTGCTATAATTGCTATAATAGATTATCTGGTACCCTCGTACGAAAACCCACATGAGATATCAGATCTCTCTATAAAAAAAGAGCTCAACGAATCGGACAAGTCGGGACTGATGCGATTGGGTGTGATGTCGGCTGTTGCAATTGCCATTCACAACTTCCCCGAAGGTATTGCCACTTTTGTTACCGCAATGAACGATCCAAACCTGGGAATCAGCATTGCCATTGCAGTGGGAATTCACAACATCCCCGAGGGAATAGCTGTGGCTATACCCATATACTATGCGACTAAAAGCAAGAGCAAAGCGTTTGTTTACTCTTCACTATCCGGGCTTGCCGAACCTATCGGAGCTATTGCCGGCTATTTTCTACTCTCCTTTTTGTTTAACGAATCATTTCTTGGAGTAATTTTAGCAGGTGTAGCAGGTATTATGGTGTATATTTCGCTTGACGAACTTTTACCAACTGCAGAAAAGTATGGAGAACACCACCCTGCTATCCTTGGAGTTATCGGAGGAATGGCCGTAATGGGCATCAGCTTGCTACTAATCTGATTATTAATAAAAAATTATCCTATGAAAACTGAATTACTAAATAAATTTTTAAGATACATATCAATAGATACCTCCTCAGATCCAGACTCTCTATCACAACCCAGCACAGAAAAACAACTTAACCTTTCCCGAATGCTTGTAAAAGAGCTTAAAGAGATGGGAGTACATGATGTTACACTTGACGAATACGGATATGTAATGGCCTCAATCCCATCCAACCTCCCTTCTGGGAAAAAGGTACCTGCTATCGGCTTTATTGCACATGTAGACACTGCTCCCGATGCACCTGGCGAAGGGATAAATCCACAAATAATAGAGAGCTACGACGGAAAAGACATTATTATAAACAGAGATAAAAATATGATAATGAAGGTAGAGGAGTTTCCTGAATTGCTCCGCTATAAGGGACAGACCCTTATAACCACAGACGGAAACACCCTACTGGGCGCCGATGACAAAGCAGGGGTAGCAGAGATTATGGCTGCTGTGCAGTACTTGATGAAACACCCCGAATTCCCAAGAGGCGAAATAAAAATCGGCTTCACTCCTGACGAAGAGATAGGGCGTGGTGTAGATAAATTCGATGTAAAAAAGTTTGGGGCAGAATTGGCCTACACATTAGACGGGGGGGAAATTGGCGAGCTGGAGTACGAAAATTTCAACGCTGCATCAGCTAAAATATTTATTCAGGGACGAAACATTCATCCGGGATATGCCAAGGACAAAATGATTAATGCTATTATTCTTGCCTCAGAGTTTAACTCACTACTCCCTGTTGAACAGAGACCTGAATTTACCCAGCACTACGAAGGGTTTTATCATATAATAAGATTTGACGGAACAGTAGAAAGTGCTACTATACAATATATTATACGAGATCACGACTTCAACAAGTTCGACCAAAAGAAAAGTCTGATCGAAGAGAGTGTCACCTATATGAATAAAAAATATGGCAATGGCACATTTAAACTGGAGCTTAAAGATCAATACTATAATATGAAAAAACAGGTCGAACCACACTATTATATTATTGAAAAGGCAATAGAGGCAATGAAAATGGCTGGTATAGAGCCAAACATCAAGCCCATCCGCGGTGGCACAGATGGGGCTCGGCTTTCATTTATGGGACTCCCTTGTCCTAACCTTTTTGCCGGCGGTCATAACTTTCACGGACGGTACGAGTATATTCCACTGGAAAGCATGGTAAAGGCGACAGAGGTGATTCTTAACATAGTAAAACAATACTCTGCTATGTAGTATTTTACAGATTTGATGAGTGGATATCCAATATTCTTCCTCTTGAACGAAGCTCAACAGCAGAAATAGTTGTTGGGCTTTCGTTTTCTTGTGCTTTGCTGACTAATTTAACAATCTGCTTTCTTCTTGGCCTCTTTGACAAAAGAAGTACTATTGAGTCCTGGTCTGACGGTTGAATTTCTCTGTAAAAACTACCGTTTAAATAAACATCAAAAGCACCGTGTTCTGCATCTGCCAGTATGAATGCTATTATACCTCCCGTAAAACTAACTTCAACCGAAGATCCTTTACCGCTCAAAGTAACAGTTCCATCGCTATTATGTATAACTCCGCCTCTGTACCGGATTGACGGATTGACGGCCGGAAAGATATTGGAGTCGAAGAACTGCTTGCGATTAAAATCCATATGGTGCTCATGAGCTTTGTTGTGAGTCTCCATCGCGTTTTCGTGCACATGAGTGTGCGCACTCATTGCCGCATTATGTGTTTCTACCGCACTCTGATGCGCCTGATTATGCGCATTCTCAATTATATTTTGTGTTTCGGTAGTCTGTGACATCACAGCACCAAAAAAAGCAAAAAGAAAAAAAGATAATAGCAATATCCTTTTCATACATATTTAGTATAAATGATAATTTTGAGATAATTTTCTGAAGCTTTCAACATCCTTGTACCAGTAGTCTTTAATGTCTTCGAATTTATGTCTTTTTGAAAAACGGATACGAATCTGATCACTGCCGGACACCTGATCAAACATTCGGTATCTTCTTTCGTTAGCATTATCAAACACTGCCTTTTCAGGATATAGATTAGCCATTGCTTCCATAACATAAAACTGAATGTCAGAAAGAGGAGCTTTGCTATAGTTCATAAGGTGAACCTGAACACCCTGTAGATTTGTACCTACTCCTACTGCATAAAAGGGCTTTACATGTATAGGACGGAAATGTACTCCAGGGATTTTGTATGAATTAAGCTCATCTGCAAGCTTATCGGCATCTAACCACTCAGCCGCAAACATCTGAAAAGGAATTGTGTAACCAACCCCAATTGAAATGTATCCGAGCTCACCCAAAATGCCGGAAACCGGATAAAAAGCAGATGTTATTGCCTGAGGTATGTGTGGCGAAGAAGGGACCCACTGAAGGCCGGTTTGATCGAATGTCATATCCCTTGTCCATCCCTCCATTTTTACAACTTGTAAGTTACACTTTTTACCCAGCATGTTTTCTTCGTTTAGCATAACTGCCAGCTCTCCGCAGGTTAAGCCATATATATAAGGAATCTTAAACTGGCTAACAAAAGAGATAAAACCATCTTCGACAAGATTTCCCTCAATTTTCTCTCCTCCCAGAGGGTTCGGCCTGTCCAGTACTACAAACTCAATATTGTGTTCGGCAGCCGCCTCCATTGCCAGCCCCATAGTGCTGATATAGGTAAATGACCTGCTCCCAATATCCTGAATATCATACACCAGTACATCAATTCCTTTCAGCATTTCAGGAGTTGGTTTACGAGTCGATCCGTAAAGCGAAAAGACAGGAATTCCTGTCTTGGAATCTGTCATGTTCTCAATTTTATCACCTGCATGCACATCGCCCCTGACACCGTGTTCCGGCCCGAAAAGAGCTACCAAATTAACATTGGGTGCCTCAAAAAGAACATCTATTGTAGATTTGATACTGTTATCAAATCCTGTTGGATTGGTTATTAACCCAACTCTTTTTCCGTTGAGAATCTTAAAGTTAGACTCTTTAAGAACCTCAATCCCCGGCTTAACTATTTGGCCGGCAGATAAAAGGGTAAGCATCATAAGAGATGCCGACAATAACAATTTTATTTTTTTCATAATATTACTATTTAACTGTTTTAACTGAGGCAGTTTTTTTGCCAAATGACGGATCTACCTTGATAAACGCCGTTACTATAAAAGTGATACCATAGCATATCATTATCCAGTAAAAGAAGTGTTTATATCCAAGGAGCTCCTGCAGCCACCCTGCCATCATTCCGGGTATCATCATTCCGAGGGCCATAAAGGCAGTACAAATAGCATAATGTGCCGTTTTGTGTTTCCCATCGGAAAAATATATCATATACAACATGTAAGCAGTGAATCCAAACCCGTAACCAAACTGCTCTATAAAAACACAGAGATTTATCACAAAAATACTCTCGGGAAGATATACGGCCAGATATACAAAGGAGAAACTTGGCAAAGCGATTGCCATAGCCATCGGCCACAACCACTTTTTCAAACCACCAACAGATGCTACTATCCCTCCGATAATACCTCCAAGTGTGAGCCCAATTATTCCGATTGTTCCGTACACCATTCCAACCTGACCTGTTGTAAGCCCCATTCCACCGAGTTCGTTGGGATCGAGAAGAAACGGAGTAACCATTTTAACCAGTTGTGCTTCGGAAAAACGAAACAGTAGCATAAAAGATATTGCTACAACAACCTGTTTTTTTCTGAAAAATGAGGCAAAAGTTTCAAAAAACTCCCGGAATATTGTTGATGATGTTACATTCTTTGCAGCTACATCTGTATCGGGTTTTGGCAAAATAAATTTATGATAAATCGCAAATGCAAGGAAAAGACCCGCAAGTATAAAGAATGTTATTGACCATGCAAATGTGATATTGCCCGAAAGGCCTCTGAACGAAGCCGTTGCGTTGTCTTCCAATTTAGGATCGACCTGAACAAGCAGATATGCAGGTTTGGTCCAGTTATGATTTGTAAACTCAACCCTTTCGCCGTGAGCAAGAAAAATACTTTTATCTCCTCTGTTGAAAGAGGTGTTGAGAACAATTTTCTGCCCCGGTTCCGGCTCTTTTGTCAGACGAACCTCAACCAATCTGGAACTACCGGTTAACAGCTGCTGTTCACCCCCGATTTCCTTTTCTCCGAAATTTCTCTTTATCCAACCCCCCAAAGGAGAGGCAACCGATTTACTCCACCAGGAAGCATCGCCGGAAAGTGCAACTGCTGCCGAACTCTCTCTTGGGATAAAACCATTAATGGTGTTCTGTTCTGCTGCAAAGGATCTTAAAATCGCGGCAGAGTCTGCAGAGATATTTCCCGTTCCGATGTTTATTATGCTTGGATAAATATCAAATGTATAATCGTCAGTTTGGGAATAAACAAAAGGGTTTACTTGAGCACTGTCTGCAGGGATTTCAATTGCCGCTGAGTATTGAGGGCCTGCATTTACTTCAAGATCTAAAGGAGTCAGACCGGTAGCAGACTCCAGAGAGCCCGCAATAATAATTAACAACCCCTGACCCGCTATCGTTGCCACACGATAAAAGGTACTTCTTATACCCACATACATTGCCTGTTTGTTTGAGTCCAGAGCCAGCATATAAAAACCATCCGCAGCTATATCATGTGTTGCTGAACTGAATGCCATAAGCCAGAAGAGTGCCAGGGTTATCTGGAAAAAATTGCTTGCCGGGACGGTAAAAGCAATTCCGGCAAGTCCTGCACCTACAAAAATTTGCATTGTTACTACCCACCATCTTTTGGTTTTAAGGAGATCTACAAATGGACTCCAAAATGGCTTAATCACCCATGGGAGATATAACCAGCTTGTATACAGAGCAATATCGGTGTTAGAGATTCCAAGTCTTTTATACATTATAACCGAAATGGTCATAACTGCAACATAAGGTAATCCCTGTGCAAAGTAGAGCGATGGAATCCACGCCCAGGGCGACCTGATTTTATTACTCATAACTATTGATTTATATTATTTAGTACCTTTTATCTACAGTTGCCCCGATAAAGTAGTGGAGAAGAATATCACTGTAGCTGTAACCCTTCTCTCCCATCACTGCAGCACCAATCTGACAAAGCCCCACACCGTGACCCCAGCCGGCACCTTTTAGAATAAATTTAACCGGGTTGCCTTGTGCGTCATACTCTTTTTCTACTACAAAGGCAGAGCTGTAAAGATGCGATTCCGAAAGGGTTCTCCGTATCTCCAACTCTTTTCCGATAACTCTTGTTCTCTTCGATCCCTCAATTTTCAGCTTAATCAAACGACCCGATGTACCTCTCTGAACCGGAACAAGATCGGTTATAACACCGTAATCTGTTCCTGAGCGTCTTGCTATAAGATCCGATAACTCATTGGCAGAATACTCTACTCTCCACCTATAAAAATTAACAGTCTCCTGATCGTAGTTATTAAGCACCTGAGAGAGAACTTTTTTGTCTGATGTGTTACAGAAAGAGTCGGGAGAACCCAAAATCCACTCTCCGGCGTTAGCTTCCTCAGTTAAATCGGGAGTTGAACTACCGTCTTTTAGGTCTCTCTTTGCTGCGAGATATGGATACTTCAGAGGTTCCCATGTATTTTGAAACTCCTCAAACACCCCTCCGCAGCTTTTGGAATAGCGTGCATCACAAATTTTTCCATCGTACATTAGCAGCTCTCCTCTGGTCTGTTCAATTGCCTGCTTCACTATTTCAGTTGAGGCCCTTGTAATGCCCTGATACCTCTGGCAGTGATCATCAGCACATATATCAAAGTTAGTATGGTCTTCTCTGTCATACCATCTGATATACTCCTCTTCCGACTCTGTCATTGCACTGTAAACCTGATTTGATGCAGTTATCTCTTTGTTTTTTTCAATTTGGGCAAGAAGCCACGAGCGGGAGATAACGGCATGTGCCTTTAGCAGTTCTAAAGAAGCTGTAGCACTCATTTCAGATGATATTACAGATGTCAGATACTCTTCTACCCCGAGAATATTTACAGCAGTAAGTTTTTCATCTTCTACAATAATTTTAAGAGAGCCCTTAAACACTTGGTTTTCTTTTCGCTCCCAATGAAAATTAATTCCAATTGTCACATCACATAACTGAAAAGAGTTTTCTGACTCGTTAACAGGATCGAACCTAAGTGAGTCATAAAGCTCTCCATTCCAAAAAATCTTACCCTGTTTAAAGGAGAGGTTATGTTCTCCTGAATACTCTTTTCCTTCAAAAACATAGAGTCCGTTAAGTACAAAAGATACTTCCGGCTCAAACATTATACCTACACTTACTTTTGGTTCCTTCATCCTATAGTATGTTTTTAATTTTATTAACAATCTCTTCTGTTGCAGCGGCCGAAACTGAAATTTCGTCTAAAATCTCTTTGATAAGAGCTGAATTAACTTTGTTGAAGTCTTTTTCAAGAGGAGTTATCAATACACCTCCCAAATCTACAGATGCAGGACTCAACAGAATATTCTCATCACCCTCTGCAAAATAGTGAGAGGGGCGGTGTTTATCTCTGATATACAATAGTGTAATATACCTGTTATTATCAAACCAACAAAGAATATTTACCATCGGCTCACTCTCTCCCTCCTTTACCGGCAACACCGATAATACCTTCTCGAAAAGATGTTCGGCCTCTGCTGCACTTGTCGACTCAATTGAAAAAAGTCCGTTAAACACACTTTTAACCAATGATACCTCTGTAAGTTGTGACTTAAAAATATGCTCTCTCTCTAAAGCATTAATCTCTTTCTCTATGGTAAGAAATCCTTTATTACCTGCCTGAAAATGAAAATGATCCGGAGCGGATGCCCCGCATTTGGGCCCGTTATAAAAAAGGGTGTAATCTTCTAGTTCCTTTGCAAGAGCAAGCATTGCGCCAAATCGTCCAGAAATTTTTTGGTCTTTATGGGCAAGAAGCGGAATAGTCAGATGACGGGGAAAAATAGGAAAAGGATTAACCAGAACTGTATAGGGCTCTGAAGTATCTCCATTGTATATATAATCCAGGCCGGTTTGAACATTAGGCCGGTTCTCTTTACATAAAAAACATTTGCGCTCCTTAATAGACTTTGCATCTACCTTTGCAGCAGATGAAACTATTCTGGCCGGATTAAACTGCACCTTAAAAGGAAAGCCGCCGACA
Source organism: uncultured Muribaculaceae bacterium (assembly GCA_964349315.1). Classification (GTDB taxonomy): domain Bacteria; phylum Bacteroidota; class Bacteroidia; order Bacteroidales; family UBA932; genus Bact-08. The sequence goes on along the minus strand of CAYGGD010000004.1, from coordinate 13,405 downwards.
CTAAGCTCTTTAACTATTACATTCTGTAATGCTTTATAGTTTGCACCTGCCTGCTCCCAAGAAACAAGCTGCTCTTCAAAAAGAGCAGCTAAGTTCTGTTTGTTTAAAACCATAACATACTTTGTTAGTTTTTCACTTTGTTATTGAGAGCTATTCTTGCCTTTAGTTCCCATGTACGGATTCTGTCCTTGTAAGTGTTATGGGCATTCATCTTAACAATATCAAGAGAGGCATCTGAATTATCTTCCCAACGACGACAGTGATACAAAACATCATAAATTCTGCCAATCTGGAACTCTCTGGATATATTCAGCCCAAGAGCGTAATCTTCGCCATAGCTTGTATTTGGTACTTTTATGTCGCGTAATACAGGTGTGTAAAAAGCTCTTGGAGCCCCCAGGCCGTTAATTCTCAGAGCATTATTTCTTCCATTATCGGGGGTCCACTCTTTATGATCAATAATTCCGGGAGGAATCATCTCCATGTCAAAATTGGTCATCATATATGATCCGACAACCATTGCGCAATTTTGCTCATAAAAAGCATCAACAATCTTTTGAACAGTGTTTTCATCGCTGTAAACATCGTCACTGTCTAACTGAATGGCAAATTTTCCGCATTTCGGATGGTGTGCTCCCATATTCCAGCAACCACCTATTCCAAGATCCTTTCTTTCGGGCACAACATGAATCAGACGAGGGTCTGAGGCAAATTTTTCAATTGCTTCATAAGTTCCGTCTGTAGAGTGATTATCTACAATAATTAAGTTAAATTTGAATGAGGTTTTTTGAATAAGAACCGACTTAACGGCATCTTCAATGGTTTTTATTCTGTTAAAGACAGGGATAATAACCGATGCCTCAAATTCAAAGTTGCCCTGGTTAAACTCGATTTTTCTGAAGTTCGGCTCCAGATAACCTCCGATTGCTTTCAGGTGGCTAGTACATGCCTGCTCCATTTCAATCTGCACCGCTCTGTTTTTTGGATCGACATAATCAAAAATTTTCTCTCCGGACTTTCTTGTATCGTGCTCTACCTCAGTGTACAGGTACTCGTTAACATGAACTATCTCTGCTCTCTGAGAAGCTTTGAGCCTAAGATCATAAAGCCCTGCAAATTTGTAGGCGGTGTCCATCGAAGCTACAGATGCTTTTAAAATTTCTGAATTGTAAACAATAACAGAACCAAAATTAAAATCATCCCTCAAACTACCCATCTGATAGGAGATTACCGGACTTGGTTTTTTAACTCCCCCGGCAATTTGATAGTGATCGGCATAAATCATTGCCGCCGAGCTATCGTCGGCTAGTTTTGTCAATCTTTCAAGGGCAAACATCCCCATAACCAAAGTTGACTCTTTTGTATAAATCAGGGAATATTTAGTATCGGCACAATTGGCAATTTTTTTAATTGCATGAGTGCATTTTAACGACTCCACATGAATAATCTCGCACCCCGGCAAAACCTCAGCTTTTTCATCAGTAGCCAGCAGGTAAATTTTGTTTACAAGCTGTGATTCACTTAGTCCCTTAACTGTTTGCTCTACTTGCGCTTTATCCGCATATGGAATAAAGCAATTAATAGTTTTTGTCATCTCTTTAACCTTTTACTTTTATTTTGCTAAGATATTTAATCGTTGGCAAACGAGCAAAAAAAGAGATATATTGCGATAAAAAGCGTACATTCGCAGTTCGCAAAAGAAGAAAAATGCAACGATACGATTACCTCATAGCGGGGAGTGGTCTTGCAGGGTTGTACGCTGCATACCGTGCATCTCGCTACGGAAGCGTGGCTATTGTTACAAAGTGTAAAATAGCAGACAGCAACACCTATTTTGCTCAGGGAGGCATTGCTGCTGTTACCGACCACGAAGACAGTACTGAATTTCATATAAACGATACAATTACTGCCGGCAGAGGGCTTTGTGACCCTGTTGCCGTAGAAATCATGGCAAAGGAGACTCCTTTGAGAATTGAAGAGATATCTCTCAATGGAATGCAGTTTGATATGTCAGGCGATATGCCGGCCTTGGGGCTCGAAGGAGGTCACAGTAAAAGAAGAGTACTGCATGCCGGTGGAGATATTACAGGTAGGCGGATAACAGAGTTTATGGCAGGTAAAATACTGTCCCACCACAATATAAGTATCTTCGAAAACCATCAAGTTCTGGAGATTATCACAGATTCGGGAAAATGTGCAGGGGTTAGCGTATGGGATTTTACCACCAACACCGAAAAGATATTTCTGGGGGGCAATACAATTCTCGCAATGGGTGGCACATCTGCTATTTACAACTGGACCACCAACCCAAAAGAGACCCTCGGAGAGGGCATTGCTCTCTGTTATAAAGCCGGATGCCGGATCCGTAATATAGAGTTTATTCAGTTTCACCCCACAGCACTTTACACCCCGGACAAAGAGAGGTACCTGATAAGCGAAGCGGTAAGGGGTGAGGGAGCGCATCTTGTAAATGCCGGAGGTGAAAGATTTATGCAAGCTGTTCATCCAATGGCAGAACTTGCTCCAAGGGATATTGTTGCAAGGGAAATTCAAACCCAAATAAACAAAACAAAAGAGTCGGATCAGAAGTGTGTTTATCTGTCACTTAAACACCTGAATAAACAGAAGATAAAAACAAGATTCCCCAATATATTCCATAAGTGTACTCAGCTTGGCATAGATATGAGCGATAGAATTCCTGTTGTCCCTGCCGCACACTATACAATAGGGGGTGTTGTTACTGACATTAACGGCAAAACAGATATTGAACATTTGTATGTCTGCGGCGAAATGGCCTCAACAGGAATCATGGGGGCTAACAGGCTGGCTTCCAATTCTCTTGCAGAGTGCATTGTCTTTGGATACAGAGCAGTTGAGAGTGCTTCAAAATACGGATTCTCACCACAAACAGAGAGAGATACTAAATTTTTTGTTCAAGAAAATAATGCCCCTCTTTACGAATCTGTAAAAGAGAGGGTCTCAGAAATTATTAGTACCAGCGCAGGAATTGTAAGAGACTCTGCTTCACTCAAACGAGGGATTAAGGAAATTGAACAAATAAGAGAAGAGTTATTAGCCAAACTTACAGAAAAAGAGTATTACTGCGTTGCGTCCGACAATTTGCTAACTGTGGCACATCTCATACTCAACGGAGCTCTTTACCGGAGAGAAAGCAGGGGAGCACACTTCAGAAGTGACTTCCCAAAAGAGGATACTCTATTGATATATCACACTATTCAACATAAAGAAAAACCAATTTCTAAACAGTATATAATGCCACAGCACTATCTTATTGACAAAATTATTGAACTTGCTATTGAAGAAGATACAGGAGAGGGAGATATTACTACCAACGCACTAATCCCCGCACAAAGCCGGGCATATGCCAAATTTACTGCTAAATCCGATGGAGTAATTTCCGGCATAGGAATAATTAAAAAGGTGTTCGAACACTTTGACACTTCTATTGTATTTAATCCATTAGTTTTAGAGGGAGAGAGAGTTAAAGTTGGTGATAACATTCTGGAAATTGCCGGAAGTTTCAGAGCCTTACTTTCAGGTGAGAGAACTGCTCTAAATATATTGCAAAGAATGAGTGGAATTGCTACAGCTACAGCTCAATATGCAGAAGCTCTTGAGGGTACCGGAACTATGATTCTGGATACAAGAAAAACAGCCCCGGGAATGAGAGTTCTTGACAAAATGGCTGTTGCTGCCGGAGGCGGAAAAAATCACAGGATGGGGCTCTTTGATATGGCACTTATTAAAGACAACCATATTAAAGTTGCCGGAGGCATAACAAACGCCATTAAGCAGGTCAGAATGAGCATTAAACCCGGTGTTAAGATAGAAGTAGAAACTACCTCCATCAAAGAAGTTGAGGAGGCGTTGGCGAACAAAGCTGACATAATTATGTTAGACAATATGGATATTGATACAATGAAACGCGCTGTTGAACTGATTGGAAACAGAGCTCAAACTGAAGCCTCTGGTAACATAACCTTAAAAAGGGTGAAGGAGATTGCAAAAACGGGGGTCAACTACATAAGTTCAGGAGCCCTTACTCACTCAGTAACAGCACTTGATATCAGTATGAACATAACTCCTGAACAGTAACCAACATAATGCACAATGGAGAAGCAAGAGGCAATACAAGAGATTAACAGATTAAGAAAAGAGAAAAACGCAATAATACTTGCGCACTACTATGTAGAGCCACAAATACAGGATATTGCCGATTATATAGGAGACTCCCTGGGTCTTTCGCAAATGGCTGCATCTACCGATGCTGATATTATTCTTTTTTGCGGAGTGAAGTTTATGGCAGAGACCGCTTCTATCATATCGCCGGGTAAAAAAGTTCTTTTACCAGACATTACAGCCGGATGCTCACTTGCAGAGAGTATAGGGCCAAAGGATATTATTGCCTGGAGAGAGCAAAACCCTGAGGGAGTAGTTGTTTCGTATGTAAACACAACGGCAGAAGTTAAAGCACATACCGACATCTGCTGTACATCAGCAAATGCTCTGAAAATAATTACAAGCATTTCTGAAAATGTAAAAATATTGTTTGGTCCCGACAAGAACCTCGCCACATACATCAAAGTCATAACCGGAAGAGATATTGATATCTGGCAGGGCGACTGCTGCGTTCATGAAGATTTCACAACAGAAAAAATTGCACGGTTAATTGAATCGAACCCTCAGGCAGAGCTTCTGATTCATCCGGAAAGCAACTGCTCTCATGACCCCTATATACTGGATAACGATAATGCATACATCCTTTCTACTTCGGGCATGATTAAAAGAGCTGGAGTCTCTTCTGCCAATACCTTTATTGTTGTAACCGAACCCGGCGTACTGCATCAGATGAATATGATGTATCCCAACAAAAAATTTATTCCCGCCGATCCCGGCAACAAGTGCTATCAAATGAGAAAAGTGACCCTGGACAAAGTCCTTTGGTCACTTAAAAACGAAGAGTATTTAATTACTATACCGGAAAAAATAAGGGCCAGAGCCTACCCTTCTATTGAAAAAATGCTTTATATTAACTCTCTTTAATACAATAAATTTTTGATCCAGATCAGCAAAATAACGGCAGCCAGGGGAATCCAAACAACTCTTTTTTTTATAATCATTTCTGTTTTTCTATAAAAAACACACAAAGAATAGCTCCCGGTAATTAAATCTCTTACAAGCCACACAGGTGTAATAATCATTAAAAACCCCATCGGGTAACCCAGGGGGTTCCACATATAAGCAGCAGCAAAATTTCCTCGGAAAATCTCTGTTACAGACCTCGTGACCCCACAAGACGGGCACGAATACCCTGTAATGCTTTTAATAAAACAGAATCCGGCAAAACCGGGGTATAAAATCCAGACATATCCCGATACTATCAACATTAAAAGAAGCAGATAGAGTCTGGTTCGATAATTCCGCTCTAGTACAGATACTGTCTTAATATTTCGCTGTTCCTCTCTTTTGTGGCTCCCATTATGAGAAACCAGTCGATTATTGTCCATATTCCCAAACCACCACAAGTTAAAAGTTTAGCCAACCCTAGACCGGTTTGTCCAATCATAAAACGATCTATACCGAGAGCTCCAACCAATACAGAAATTATCAACATAGTAGTCGGATCTCTAAACTGAAGTGTCTGAATAACGAACCATCTCGATTCGTCAAGCGATAACAACCGCTCTCTTATGTAAGCAAGATTATGACCTTCGAAAAATTTGCCTTTAGACATAATAAACATGTCCACCTTATTTGATTCCATAGTACAGATATTAGGTTAAAAAAGAATGCCCTAATTTATGAAAAAAAAGCTTATATGACTACCAGCGATACATAAACATTAGCTGCAATCTGTTTGCATTGCCATGAGTATCGTTCATATTCTTTCTGTATCCGTGAATATACTCTCCGGCAATGGTCATATTTTTTATTCCTGTGTAAAACAGAGAAGCCGAGAAATAATTACCCCTAAAATACTCCCCTGGAGAGAAGTAATCCCTTTTATTTGTAATACCAGCTGTTGATATATTGGCAGAACAGTACCATTCAGAATTGAAGTTGGCTCTCATTCCCAAAGAGGCGCTATACATAGGAAGAGTCTGTAAAGAGTTGCCGGCAACATCAGGAACAAGATCTAAATTAAGTAGAGCCAAATCGTTGATATATCTGGCCATTCCCTTCCCGTAAATCATTTGCGAAAAAAGAGTTATATCTCTTGTTGCTTTCAGGGAGCCTGAAAGCTGAGCACCTGCTGCCAAAACTGTTTCAATCGTCTCGGAACTGTTAACTCCGTAATCCATTGCTCTGAACATTCCGGTCAATTTAATGTGCCCTCCCTTACCTTTATACTGCAGGTAAACAGGAATATCAGGGAATCTCTGATGCAATGCTCTTAAATCTGTCATGCCGGAGTAGGTTGCTCTAATTGAAGGAAACTCAAGAGCAATACCAAAAGTTGTTTTATCGTCAATTGAAGTTCGGTAACCAATAAGCGGAGTTCTGAGGAATGTACGGGAATTGACCCCCTGAACATCAATAGTAGGAGCATTTGCAGGAAGATCTGTCATAAAACTCCATGCCTGGCCGGCAATTAATCCCTTGAAAGAGATATAGGCTTGTCTTAATCTTAGTACATCTGAAGCACCTCTGAGATCAGACTCTATATAAAATTCTATATCACCAAATCCGTCAACAGACTGGATTGCCTGAAAACTCAACCTTGTAGCAGAAGCATCTACACTTAGCCGTGAATCTCTGTGCCATGTGTTGGGAGCGTCCATCAATGCACTTCTGAAGTCGTAGTGAGGAACAATTCCTCCAAAGTCGGCAAAAGCCACAGTCCGGACAAATCCTCCAAATTTCACCTTTGTATTCCCTTTCTCTATTGAAAATGGAGAACCTTGGGCAAGCAGTGCAGTTGACATAAAAGCTAACAGAAACAATATCATTATCTTTTTCATAGTAGAATTGTTTAGATTTCTTATTACCACAAAAGTAAAAGCATTTACTATAATAACAAGCGATATACTCCACTTTTTTCATTTTTTAATTAAATTAGCAGAGAATTATGAAAATTGCTGATAATATACCGGTTTCGCCCTGCTACTTAAAACAGGTTACTATGGGCGAAGGAGAGACCCCTGTTGTAGAGATTGATCCGGGCCTTTTTGCAAAACTCGACTATATGATGCCAACTCTCTCATTTAAAGACAGAGGGTCGAGTGTACTAATTGCACAAGCTCTGGAGATGGGTGTAAAAAAGGTAATCCAGGATAGCAGCGGAAATGCCGGATGCTCAGTTGCAGCATACTCGGCCCGGGCAGGTATTGAGGCAATAATTTATTTGGCCGACTCTACTTCGGAACAAAAAATTAAAATGATAGAAGCTTATGGAGCAACTGTGGTAAAGATAAAAGGGAGCCGTGAAGATGTTGCCTCAGCAGCAAGGGAAGAGGTTAAACGCAGTAATATTTTTTACGCAAGTCATGTTCATAATCCCACCTTTGCTCAGGGGATGAAATCTTATATTTATGAAGTTTTCGATCAGTTTAACGGGAAGCTTCCAGGCACTATTTTTGTTCCATTAGGTAATGGGACTCTTTTTTATGGTATTTACCACGGCATAAAAGACTTAATAAAATACGGTTATGTACATAAATTCCCAAAAATTACCGCTATTCAAGCATTTAACTGCGCACCTCTTTACCACTCATACATTAAAGGCATCCAGGCACCGTATGAAATAGTAAATCAGGGAACAGTCGCAAACGGAATAGCAATTGCAAAACCGGCAAATGGAAGCGATATCCTAAAAATTACAGAAGAAATCGGAGCAGAGATTATTGCCGTAACAGAACAGGAGATATCCGAGGCACATCAATATCTGGCAAAAAAAGGTTTTTATGTCGAACTTACATCTGCAGTTAACTACGCCGGGTATAAAAAGTATATCTCAAATAATAAGGAGGCTACAGAGGAGCTTTGCCTTATAACCCTTTGCGGAGCTTCGAAGTAGTGTTAAATAATAACAATCACTTAAAATAATTGAAGATGAGAAGATTTGCATTTTTATTCACAGTATCCTTTCTGTTTCTGCTTATCCTCTCTTGCGGGGTACAGAGGAGTGGTGTCAACCACCACAGCTCAAAATTAGAGCTAAAAAGCGCAGAACAATCAAAAGATTCAACTGACTACGAACTTATTATCTTTGATCCCGGTTTCGACTTCTGGCTTAACAGTAAAGCTGAATCGAAAGAGATGTACACAAACGATTATCTCAGTTCAATAAACAGGCTAATGGTTCAGGAGTGGAATCGCCGTTACTCTGCAGGAGACAGAAGATTCGCCAGTTTTATCGATTACGACATTTCAGAGGAGTATAGTTTAGACTTAAACTACAGGCTCTTTATGTACTTCAGGTATTTTCAGGAGATTAACAGAATAAGACTTGTCCCTGGCATTCGTTAGAGCTTCTGTTAAGTTTTTTAATAAAACAGATAATTATTAAAAAGAAATATCTAAATTAGTATAGTGAAAGAGATTATCGGGATTTGGAAATAACAACACCACAAATAATATAGAATCCCCAATAATGAAAACAATCTCTTCTTTATTGTTGCTGTTGGCCCTGATGTGCCATTGCGCATCTTACGGTCAAAACAGATGGATAGAGGACTCCCAGATGAATTTTAAAATTCAGGTGCCCTCTAATTATCAAACAAATCAATTTTGGGACGGCTCAGATAAAATACACGCTTTTTTAAGTCCCGACCAAAATGTTGCTATACGGGTCCGCTCGTTTGCTTTACCAAATAATGTCACTATTAATAATATTATTCAGGCATTTACTCGTAATGTTATTAATGGTGCCATTGCTCTTGTGAGTGAGAAATACACTCTAAATGGCATGGAGGGGCAACTTGCAGGATACCGGTGGAAGTACAATAATATCAATGTTATTATTGCTGCTTTTTATACAATTCAAAATAACTATGGTTACATTGTCTGGACAATGATTCCGGAGAATCTGTTTGCGGCGAGAAATGCCGAATCTGATGCCATTACCAACTCTTTCTCGCTCATTTCTACACCAATAGCCACTACTGACCAACCTGTACCCGAAGATACACCGTTAAAGTACATCCGGACAGTATCGGCATCCCCACCCGTAATCATCAGTAACCTCCGTATTGGCGGCGAAACGTCACAGGATATCGACTACAATACTACCGAAATTCACCTTAAGGCAAATTTCCAGGGCAACCTCAAAGAGTCTCCGCTTTTGGTTAAATGGTTCAGCAAGACTCATAAATGCCTTATTGCAGAGGAGTATCACACCCCAACAACTTCAGACTTACAAGTACTACACTCATTCATTGATAACACCGGAGAACAATGGCCAGCAGGAGACTACTTTGTACAGGTATGGCACTACGGCCACAAGGTAGCTGAAAAGGAGTTTTCTGTCAAACAACCCGGACAAAAACCAACAAACCTGACGGGTACAACTCCCGCAATCAAAACAGGAGTTAAACAGATTATTCTGGATAACACCTACTACGCCTATGATTTTGCCACAGGAAAAACACGCAGCACATACGAACCTGAACCAGATGTTATGAATCGTCCTTGGTGTACAGACCTTCCCGCCCTTTCGGGCAACTGGGCCCGAACCGGAAAGTCCCGTATGGAAGATGTAGTATCGCCCCCGGCAACAGGTTATATAAGTGATGGAAAATCATTTATAGATGTTCAGGAGGCCCCTCTTAACGAGGTGCTTGTGTTTAAACTGAGTAATGGCAAATTCGCCAAACTTATGATTATTAAAGATGAAAAAAGTCAAACCGGCAGCGGATGCCAACACAAGATAACTTGTTTTGTTCAATACCCTGCTTTTTAATAATTGATCTTAAACCTAAATTTTGAATTATGAAAAAGTCATTAATTGTAAATTCTTTGGCTATTATCAGCCTGTTATTTATTGTTTACGGATGCGAATGCAGTTTCTCTACCGCCCGTTTAACAGATGTAAAAGTATGTACCTCTCTTGAGGGGAATTTGTGTAGTCAGGACAAAACCAACATAGAGGCCACCTCACCGGTTATTTACGCAAGCTGTGTCCTTAAAAATGCGCCCCAGAATACAGATGTAAAATTCACATGGTTCTATTACGGAGACTCAAAATTCGAGATAGACAGTGTTATCCTTAGCTCCGGTGACAATATCGGCAATATCGATATGAACTCGAGCCTCTCTATCCCTTACAACGGTTGGCCACTAGGTGTTTATGAGGTAGAAATTCAAATTGTTAACGACACCTCCGAGCCTATTGTAAAGCAATTTAATATAAATTAAAAAGGCGATGAAAAAGAATAGGTTGATATCTGTTCTCACATTTACACTGCTTTTTATTTTGCCGCTCATTACCCCGCTGTCTTCGCAGGGACAATCTCTAAGAACAGCAGTAACCAGCTTAAAGATAACAGAAGCAAGGTGGGGGCAAGAGGGGGGTGTAGGAATCTATTTCGACTACACTGTAATAAACCCATACTTAAGGGGCACCCATTTTGACAGATGGGGCAAACTGTTGAATAACCCCATTAAAGAACAGAATCCTGATAAAAAGGCCTCAATTGAATACCGCCCAGACAATCGCTACTCAATGTGGATTGAGGTTCCCAAGGAGATGATAAAAGAGAATGCATTGTTAGAATATGAAATTTCATGCTATAATAATGAATACTATTCTTTAGGATACAACGATCCCCGTTTTCCTCCGGATAAAAAAGACCCCTCTATTCCCCCAACCATTAAAGCCACCTGTTTGGCTCGGGTAATCAAGAAAGATGGCTACTTCCAGATACAAGGTGTTACAAACCACCTTCGAGAAAACCTAAAGGACGATTATGTAGAAAAACTTAGTGAGGACGCAATTGCAACAGATGTCAATAAGGTTACCGGCAAGCCGTGGGAGTACATTGTATCGGATGGAGTCAGTGCTCTTAAAATCACTTTGAATATTCCAAAATCGAAAAGTGTTTCCTATAAGGTTTCAGATGGTGACGGCTTTATCTCCACTAACTATATTCCCGGAAGCAACAGATCGCCGGATGGCAACATTTCCCTGAAAGAGGGGAAGGCAGTTGTCTACTATCATCCACCTGAACTTATTCCTGAATCTAAAAATTTCAGCACTAAAATGATTGACAATTCCCGGTCTCTCAAGTTTTTCCCGGCTAAAATAGTTTTTACGGCAAAAATGAGCGATGGGACAGAAGAGTATGGAGAGGTGATTATTAACTATTGCAGAACTCCGGTTATTATGGTTCACGGTTTTACAGGCGATAAGTCGACATGGGAATTACTGGATAGAATGTTATCTCAAAAGGGTTTTATGAGTAACCGCGAAGATTATTATCTTGTTAACCGTGAAACGGGCACAATGGACATTCAGTCGCAGGCAGAGATGCTTTCATCAATCATCACATTGGAAAAAGTACTTTTCACACGGAGTAATGTAATGATAAACAGGTTCGATATTGTGAGTCACAGTATGGGTGGATTAATAGCGCGATACTACAGCACTCTCAGTGCGGCAAAAGGTACAGGTGTCAGAAAAATAATTATGGTTGGAACCCCTAATCACGGTATTTTTAATACAAGTGATTTAATTACCGGGGAATTGGCCTCTTACTTTTCTGATACTCACAAAGGGATGGCTCAGAATGTAAACCACGCTTCACCTCAAATGCAGAGTCTTAACAGAGGAGAGAGCGGTGGAAATCATTTAAACAAACTTATAGAGTACGGCAATATTTATGTAGATGGCACTGATGGTGTTGTAGAGAGCCGTTCTGCCAGGCTTAATGGTGTATCGGAGGTTATTCTGACAAAAATGAAGCACTCTCCATCCATTCCTGATTTTTTGCAGTATGGAACAAGGTCAATAACAACAGACTTTATGGTTTTCGGCAAAATTATCGGTTGGCTTATAAATCCTATACCAAAAGGGAGTTTGGATATGAACAAATGGGATATTGCAGAAATCGTTACACCCGAAGCTAATGTAGATTTAACCGGGAAAGGACATATTCTTAAACTCACCAGCGGCCAGGTAACATTGAAAAGGGCGCTGAACAATATTGAGGCAGACAGATCGGCTAAAGGTGAAATAAGATCTCCCGACGGGTCCGTAATATTAATTAAGCCGACAACAAAGCTGGGCTATAATGATGATATGACCGAACTGCTGCTGTTTAACGGACAAACCGTTATAAACCTTAAAAGGGTAAATAACACATTCATAGTAAACACTCCTGAAATGAGAGTAGGTGTCCGTGGAACCAGTTTTGAAGTGGGGGTAGATGAGGCGGGAAAAAGCTCTCTGTTTGTTTACGACGGAAAGGTAGAGGTCTCAAATAATTCTGGAACAAAAACAATGGCAGCAGGAGATGCAGTAACCTACGGAAACGGAGCAACACTCTCGCAAAGTAAGTTTAATACTGATAACCGTTTTGTTCAGCAATGGCAGGGAGATTTTCCTGATGTTCTGTCACTGGGTGCCTTTATAGGAGCTAAAAATCCATTATTTTCCAAAGTTAAATCAGGTGGAGATAAAACATGTTCATCTCTTAGTGTTCAGTTTACTACCCCAATAAGAGGGGCTCCCTCAAATGCTCAACAGCAAATGCAGATGAAACAGATCAGTGATCAAAACGAACTTGAGTTATTCTGGTTTAAAAAAGCGGAAAATGAGTTTAAGCAGGGGAAATTACCAGGAGAGTTGTCAGGGACATACCGCCCCGGTGCCCCGGATAAACCCGGTACAGGAAAGTACTACAGCGAAACAATAACCCTGTTTAAACCTATGACTATAAAATCTGTAACAGGTAATGCGAGGGGTTTTCGGCTTATTCACGGAAATAGCAAAAAAGAACAGTATTTCTCAGGAATAAGCACAGCACAGGGAGTTGAACTGGTATGCGGATCGTATAAAATTTATGTCGATTACAATGATGCCATCGAAAAAACATGGGTAACACTAACACTCACAGAGTAGAAGCATCTGAAAAAAGAAAAAAGGTGTCCGAAAAACGGACACCTTTTTTTGTGGAGAATATCGGAGTCGAACCGATGACCCCTTGCTTGCAAAGCAAGTGCTCTAGCCAACTGAGCTAATTCCCCAAATTAAAGAACTTTCTGTAGTCCCGAGCGGATTTGAACCGCTGACCCCTACATTATCAGTGTAGTGCTCTAACCAACTGAGCTACGGGACTGTGAAATTCAGTGATAGCATTAAGAGTAACTGTAAAGGAAAACTCCTTTGGTCAGTTAAGCTCCAAAAAGGAGGTGTTCCAGCCACACCTTCCGGTACGGCTACCTT
>CAYGGD010000003.1:0-37339 GCA_964349315.1 uncultured Muribaculaceae bacterium | reverse complement strand
AACATTGTCTCTTTTAACGGACTTAAGATTAACCCCGGAAATAAAAAAGTTACGGCCGATAAAACTGACGTTAAACTGACTAAAAAGGAGTTTGAGATTCTTTTTGTGCTTGCCTCCAGTCCTAATAAAATTTTCTCGCGTAACGATCTGCTCGATGCTATATGGAAAGATGAATCCTATGTTTTAGACAGAACCGTCGATGTACATATTGCCCGCTTAAGAAAAAAAATAGGGGCTTATGGCAACTGTATTGTTAACCGCTCTGGTTACGGTTATTGCTTTGACCCTGATGAAAATAGAGTATAAATATAAAATTCTTCTGAACTTTTTGGTAGTGCTATCGGCAACTACTCTTCTTTTTCTTTTTTTGCATATCAAAAGAGAGAGTGATCTTAAAATTGAGAGACTCCTCTCTCAAATGCAACCCTACACCGATATTATATACAATACCATCTCAAACTCGCCGGATACAGTTCAGATCGAGGAGGCGATGAGGAGTCTTGAACATATTCTTCCCGACAAAATGAGAGTGACAATACTCGACTCACTTGCCTGGGTTTTATATGACAATTTCTCTCATATCGATTCAACAACAGAGAATCATGTCAGCAGGCCAGAGCTCATAAACGCCAATTTACACGGTAGCGGAAACTCTCTGCGCTATTCTGCTACCCTGGGTCGCGAATATCTTTACTTTGCCAGAATGTATCCACACTACTATATCCGGACTGCCCTGGACTATAAGTCGTCTATACTACCATCTGTAAAAGGTGAGAAAACAATGCAGCTATATATTATTCTGGTTTTCCTGCTTGCAGTATCGATTCTGATTTATATTACCAGAACAATAAGCCGGCCATTTTACGCACTTAAAGAGTTTGTAGAGAGGGTACATCACAGAGAGGCCGATTACGACTCCATACGGTTCCCCAAGGACGAGATGGGAAAAATAGGGGAACAGATAATAGATGCCTTTAAACAGTTAGAAAAAACAAAACGTTTTAAACAAGAGCTAACCCATAATATTGCTCACGAGCTTAAAACACCTGTTACCGGAATAAGGGGATATCTGGAAACTCTTCTTAATCAGGAAGATATCGATAAAGAAAAGGGACGGTTTTTTTTGGAAAGAGCATATGCTCAAACACTCCGGTTATCTTCAATTGTAAACGATATCTCTCTTTTAAACAAAATAGAGGAATCCCCGGAAAAGTTCGATTACGAAGCCATTAATATCGGCAGTTGCATAGACGATGTCCGGGACGACCTCATAAATAAACTACAGGAGAAGGATATTAAACTCTACTCCTCTGTCCAGCCCAATCTTGAAATTGAGGGGAACTATATGTTAATTTACTCTCTGTTTCGTAATCTTGTAGAAAACTCTATAGATCATGCTGGTCAGGGTGTTGAGATTCATGTTATTTGCAACGGCACCTCATCTGATGAGGCATTTTTTACCTATTTCGATACCGGTAAAGGTGTTCCAGAAAATCATATTCACCGCATATTTGAACGGTTTTACAGGGTAGAAAAAGGGAGAAGCAGAAAGAGCGGAGGCAGTGGTCTTGGGTTGTCAATTGTAAGGAACTCAGTGCAAATGCATGGGGGTACAATCTCTGTAAGCAACCGGCACGAAGGGGGTTTGAGGTTCGACTTCACTCTTTTGCTAAGAGTTCGCGACGAGATTAATGAACAGATATCCCAATCAGATGCATAAACTCTTCACGAGTCCTAATGTCTTTTAAAAATGCTCCGGTAAATGCCGATGTAGTTGTTACAGAGTTTTGCTTTTGAACACCCCTTATTTGCATACACATATGCGAGGCCTCAATAACAACAGCAACTCCCAAAGGATTAAGAGTTTGCTGAATGCAGTCTCTTATTTGCACTGTTAGCCGCTCCTGAACCTGCAGCCGTCTCGAAAAGGCCTCCACAACCCTGGCAACTTTGCTTAAGCCTGTTATGTATCCGTTTGGAATGTAAGCAACATGTGCCTTGCCATAAAAAGGAAGCATGTGGTGTTCGCACAGTGAGTAAAGATCGATATCCTTTACCAGAACCATCTGTTGGTACTCCTCTTTAAACTTTGCAGAGTTGAGTATTGATGCTCCATCTAAGCCATAACCCTGATTTAAAAATTGGATAGATCGAGCCACCCTTATGGGAGTCAGCTCAAGCCCTTCTCTGTCAGGGTCTTCACCAATAAGTTTAAGAATCTCTTTATAGTGTCCTGCAAGTGCCTGAGTGGTCTCCTCGTCGTACTGCTCAATTTTTGTATATGCCATAATATTTGTCTATTTTCGTGACTCTTTATATAATTGGCAATATTACAAAAAAATGAGGATATAGTATGAGAATACTTATTACCGCTGCCGAAGAGGAGGAGCTGATAACAGCCAGGCAGGCATACAATTCTCTCTCAAAAAGCGAACAATATCGTTTGGATGTTACCTGGATGCTTACCGGCATAGGAACAACCTCTACAAGTTACCGACTAACCAAGATGCTTAATACTGCACCGCAGCCATTTGGTGTTGCAGTTAATATTGGCATTGCCGGGAGTTTTTCAGGTGATTTCCCTATAGGATCTGTTGCCAGGATAAATAAAGAGTATTTCGGTGATCTCGGCTTTGAAACATTTACCGGATTTCAGACACTTTTCGACTACAAAATTCTGGATGCCGATACACATCCGTTCAGAAAAGGTGCTCTTAACGCTCCGGAATTAAGCTCTGCCGTTGAGCAGGCCATGAGTAAGTACCCTGCTGCCTGCGGAGTTACTGTACAAACCGTAAGCGGGCTTCCCGAAAAAACAGAACAGCTGAGAAAAGGATTTCATCCTCAGATTGAGAGCATGGAGGGGGCTGCCTTTTTTTATGTGTGTATTTTGGAAGAGCTCCCTTTTATTGAGATACGGTCGGTTTCAAACGAGGTAGGAGAGAGAGACAGAAGCAAGTGGGACATACCTCTGGCCCTTGACTCTTTGAGAGAGGCTAACAGAACTCTTTTTAAAGCTTTGGCCCGATGAAGCTATCTCTCGCATACTCACCATGCCCCAACGACACTTTTGCATTTCACGCAATGGTTCATGGGTTGGTAGATTGCGAAGATCTCTCATTTGAAGTACATCTTGCCGATGTCGAAGAGCTTAACAAAAGAGCCCGGAACAATAGCTACGACATCTGCAAACTAAGTTACCATGCTTTTTTTCTGCTTGCGCACAATTATGCCATGCTCAGGACAGGCAGTGCTCTTGGCTTCGGCAACGGACCGCTGCTGGTTAGTAATAACGGGAAAGCACCCGACTCCGGCTCCACGGTTCTTATCCCCGGAGAGAAAACCACAGCTGCGCTGCTCCTTAAAATTGCATTTCCCCACTTGACAAAAACTCTCCCTGCACTCTTCTCAGATATCGAAGAGGAACTTTGCTCAAACAGATATCAATACGGAGTTTTGATTCATGAAAAGAGATTTACATACCAGAGCAAAGGGCTCAGCTTAATTGCCGATTTGGGAGAGATATGGAGTAACGTGTCCGGAATGCCCGTCCCTTTGGGAGGAATTGCTGTATCAAGGTCGCTTGAATCGGGTTTGCCTCAAAAAATTGAGAGGGTTTTAAAAAGGAGCATAGAATTTGCATTGGCAAACCCAGAAGTATCTCAGGAGTATGTTTGTAATTACGCACAGGAGAGTGATAGAAATGTTCAGCAAAAGCATGTCAGAATGTTTGTTAATGAATTTACCAGAGAGCTGGGAAACGAGGGAGAGAGAGCCGTAAAGGAGCTTTACAGATATGCTGCACAATATTATCCTGAATTAATAAAAACAGAGAATCTTTTTATTTTATAGCTTTGCACCACAAACACTAAAACAATGAGCAAAGAAATCATTAACATACGGGGGATCACTAAGTTTTACAAAGTGGGAAACCAGGAGGTAAAAGCTCTCAACGGTGTTGATATAGTTATCAACCAAAACGAATATGTAGCCATAATGGGGCCCTCGGGCTCAGGAAAATCTACCTTGATGAACATAGTGGGTTGTCTGGACAGTCCCACTTCGGGAACCTACATCCTTAACGGAACAGATGTATCAAAAATGGATGACAACAAACTGGCCGAGGTAAGGAATAAAGAGATTGGATTTATATTTCAGTCTTTTAATCTCTTGCCAAGGTACACCGCTTTGGACAATGTTGCTCTTCCGCTCATTTACTCGGGTATAAACAAGAGTGAGAGAGAACGACGAGCCGAAGAGACTCTTCAAAGTGTAGATCTCACAGACAGAATGCATCACAAGCCCAACGAACTTTCGGGAGGGCAACGACAGAGAGTTGCTGTAGCGCGGGCTCTGATAAACAAGCCATCTATTATTCTTGCTGATGAACCGACAGGAAATCTCGATTCAAAGACATCAATTGATATAATGAGGCTTTTTGCAAAAATACACGAGAAGGGAAATACAATAATAGTGGTAACTCACGAAGAGGATATTGCCAAACATGCGCGTCGCATCATCCGTTTGAGAGATGGCCTGATAGAGTCCGACGAGCAGAACCACAATCCATTATCGTATAATTGAAAAGATTGAAATGAAAGTATATACCAAAACAGGAGACAAAGGCAGCACCTCTCTTGTAGGCGGAGCAAGGGTGAAAAAAGATGATCCGAGGGTTAACGCCTACGGAACTGTGGATGAGCTTATTTCACATATGGCTCTTTTAAGGTGCGATGCATCTGAAAACCCCTACTATTCAAATCTCAGAAGAATTCAGTCGGTTTTAATGCTGGTTGCTGCCCATATGGCTGCCGAGGGAGAGGCAGCTAATAAGTTGAAGCCGGTTGAGAGTGCCGAGATCCTTTTTTTAGAAGGGGAGATTGATAACATGACAGCTGAGCTGCCCCCGCAAAATGCCTTTATTTTGCCTGGGAAACCCCGTTCGGCTGCAGAGTGTCATATTGCCAGAACAGTATGCCGGAGGGCAGAGAGAGCAGCAGTTCCCATTATGTCAGAGCCCCGGTTACAAATTCCGGTTAAATATCTCAACCGCCTTTCAGACTACCTGTATGTTTACGCACGCTATCTTGCAGTAAGCAGTGGTTACGGTGACGATTTCTGGCACCAGTAGTCTTGTTTTTCAAATTTATTTGATTATCTTCGCACACTATTTACACATTTATTTGTAAGTAACTAATTATTAATTATTTATAATATGTACTGGACACTTGAACTAGCATCTAAACTCGAAGATGCTCCCTGGCCCGCTACAAAAGAGGAGCTTATAGATTATGCCACTCGATCGGGTGCACCACTTGAGGTGATTGAGAACCTGGAAGATCTTGAAGACGACGGAGAGGTGTATGACAGTATTGAGGATATCTGGCCTGATTATCCAAGCAAGGAGGACTTCTTTTTTAACGAAGAGGAGTATTAATATATCTTAAAATGAAAATAATTATTGCCGGAGCGGGCGAAGTGGGCAGCCACCTGGCCAAGATGCTCAGCAATGAGTATCATAACCTGACAATTATCGATAACGACGAATCACGGCTTAACAGAGTTTCGGAAAGCTCTGATGTGGTTACTGTGTTCGGTTCACCAACCTCCATTAAAACACTTGCCTACGCAGGTGCCGCTAAGGCAGACCTCTTTATTGCAGTAAGTCCCTCACAAGAGCAGGATGTAAACATTATCAGTGCTTTACTTGCAAAAAAAATGGGCAGTGCCAAAGTTACTGCCAGGATAAATAACGATGAGTATCTTCAGAACGAGAACAAACTTCTCTTTACTGATCTTGGAATAGACCTTCTCTTTTACCCCGAAAAAATTGCTTCCCACGAAATTATAGACCTCCTTAAACAGACCGGAACCTCTGAGTTTATGGACTTTTCAGGGGGGAAACTTCAGCTTATTGTTTTTCGCCTCGACGACGGGGCTCCCCTGATTGATAAAACAATGGCCGATTACACTATGCCGGGAGAGCAGCAGTACAGGGCTGTAGCCATTGCGCGCGAAGGGCACACCATAATTCCAAGAAGTAATACCCGTTTTAAGATGCACGATTTGGTTTTTGTGATTTCAAAACGGACCGGCGTTCAGGAGGTGATGAGCTATTCCGGAAAAAACAATATCGATGTAAAGCGGTTGATGATTGTCGGTGGCGGTCGTATTGGAGAGATGGTTGCAAGGAAACTTGAAAAGAGTGTAGATTACATTAAGTTGATAGAGCTCAGAAGAGAGCGATGCGATGTGCTTAACGAGACTCTTAGCAAAACACTGATTATTAATGGAGATGCCCGGAACACCGACCTACTGATTGAAGAAGATGTCAATGACTTTGATGCTTTTGTAGCGGTAACCAGCAGTTCTGAAACAAATATTTTGTCATGCGTTATGGCAAAAAAAATGGGTGTTTCAAAAACTATAGCCGAGGTAGAGAATATAGACTACATTAAGCTTGCAGAGGGGATGGGCGTAGATGCCGTAATAAATAAAAAACTTATTACAGCCGGAAGAATGTTTCGTTTCACCCTCTCAAATAAAGTACAGTCAATCAAATGTCTTAACGGCTCCGATGCGGAGGTTCTCGAGTTTATTGTAAACCCCAACAGTGCCATAACCAAAGAGAAAGTACGCAATCTGGGATTCCCAAAAGATGCAATTATCGGAGGGATCATCCGTGGAAACAGTAGTTTTATCGCCCAGGGCGATTCGGAAATAAAACCTTACGACAGAGTGGTTGTGTTTGCACTCCCCTCTGCTCTGAAAAAGGTTAATAAATTCTTTGTTTAAAATAAACACCAAATTAAAATGGAGAGATTTAAATTAGCAACAAGTGGGAAGACCCGCACAGAGCATGATTTGCTCGGGTCGAGAGAGGTGCCCGATGAGGCCCTTTTTGGTATTCAAACTCTTAGATGTATAGAGAATTTTGATATAAGCAGAGATTATTTGTCGGAGTATCCCGAATTTACAAAGGCACTTGGTATAGTAAAAATGGCAGCAGTTCTTGCAAATCATGAGCTCGGGCTAATTAACGACACCATAAAAGATGCTATTGTAGCAGCTTGCCAGGAACTTATCGACGGACAACATCTGGAGCATTTTCCTATAGATATGGTGCAAGGGGGTGCCGGTACAAGCGTAAATATGAATGCCAATGAGGTTATTGCCAACAGGGCATTGGAACTGATGGGTAAAAAAAGGGGTGAGTACAAATTCTGCAGCCCCAACGACCATGTAAATATGGCACAATCTACCAACGACGCCTATCCAAGCGCAATGCACCTGGGGCTTTACTTTACTCATTTTAAAGTACGCGAGGCACTGCAAAATATCATGGAATCTTTTGCTGCCAAAGAGGAAGAATTTTCCCATATTATTAAAATGGGACGTACACAGATGCAGGATGCTGTACCAATGACTCTGGGTCAAAGTTTCGGTGCCTACAAATTTGCAATTAAACATGAGCTGAGCCGCCTGGAAAAGGCAGCCAAAGAGCTTCTCTTTATCAATATGGGTGCCACAGCAATCGGTACCGGTATCACATCAGAGCCCGGTTACGCAGAGGCATGCATAAAACATATTCGAATAATTTCCGGTATTGATATACGACTGGCCGAAGATCTGGTTGAGGCAACCAGTGACACTTCGAGTATGGTATTTTACGCTTCGGCTTTAAAGATGATAGCAATACGGCTATCAAAAATATGTAACGACCTTCGTATACTCTCTTCAGGTCCGAGAGCCGGTCTTGCCGAAATATCACTCCCTCCCAAGCAGCCCGGTTCGTCAATAATGCCCGGAAAGGTAAATCCTGTTATTCCCGAAGTGGTTAACCAGGTGTGCTTTAAGGTTATAGCCAATGAGATGGCGGTTTCTCTTGCCTCAGAAGCGGCTCAGTTAGAGCTGAATGTAATGGAACCTGTTATGGTTCAAAGCATTGTTGAGTCGAGTGACTGGCTAATCAGAGCATTGGACACACTCCGTCTCGAATGTATTGACGGAATTAAGGCAAATGAGAGCCACTGCCGCCATATGGTAGAGCACTCAATAGGAATTGTTACTGCCCTTAAGCCATACATCGGATACGATAAAAGCACCGAAATTGCTAAAGAGGCACTTGAAACCGGAGGAAGCGTATACAACCTGGTTATGGAAAAAGGGCTTCTTACAAGGGAGCAGCTGGAGACCATCCTGGATCCGAAACATATGGTTAAACCGGTGAAAGTAATAATTTAACAAAATAGTGGCAACCCTCTTTCAGGCACAAAAGTTAAGCAAGTCTTTCGGAACAAAAGTTCTGTTCGAAAACCTTGATCTTAATATTAACGAAGGTGAGAAAATTGCATTAATAGCCCCCAACGGAACCGGCAAAAGTTCTTTGTTAAGAATAATTGCCGGTTTAGACTCTCCCGATACCAACAGTACGGGAGAGAGGGGTACTGTGCAGATTTTTTCGCCCGGGGGTGTGGCTTTTTTACAACAAGAGCCGGTTTTTAACCCCGACAACACCATATTTCAGGAGGTCTTTTCAGGCGATCATGAGGTGGCCACAATTATTTCTGAGTATGAATCTTCTCTTGTTTCCGGCAATCAGAAGAGGATTGAGGCAGCAATTTCTCAGATGGACCGCATCAGCGGATGGCAATACGATCAGCAGATAAAACAGATACTCACCTCGCTTAAAATTGAGGGTCTTACACAAAAGATGGGTCAACTCTCCGGCGGGGAGAAAAAGAGAGTTGCTCTTGCAAAAATAATTATTAACCAGGCCGGACTGGTGTTAATGGATGAGCCAACCAACCATTTAGATCTGGATAGCATTGAGTATCTAGAAGATTATCTCAGCCGTAACAGAATGACTTTTTTAATGGTTACTCACGACAGATATTTTCTGGACAGGGTTTGTAATAGGATAATTGAGCTGGATGGTGGTAATCTGTACAACTACGATGGCAACTACTCTTACTTTTTAAAGAAGAGAGAGGAGCGGCTCGAAAATCTTAATACCGAAACTGAAAAGGCAAGAAATCTTTTCAGAACCGAACTGGAGTGGATGAGAAGGATGCCGTCGGCCAGAACTACAAAAGCAAAATACAGGGTTAAAGCTTTTTACGATATAAAAGAGCGGTCGAAGCAGACAATTATAAAAGATAACATTAAAATTGATGCAGCCATCTCAAGGCTGGGGTCCAAGATAATTAACTGCAAAGAGCTCTCTCACAGTTACTCCGAATTGGTTACTCTGGATGGATTTACATACAACTTTGCAAAAGGAGAAAAAGTTGGATTGGTGGGACCGAACGGAGTCGGGAAAACCACATTTTTAGAGATACTGACCGGCAATATACTCCCCGCTTCAGGAGAGATTGAGTTAGGCGAAACAGTAGTTTTCGGATATTACAGGCAAAATGGGATAGATTTCGATCCCGAAGATACCGTTATCGATGCACTTAGAAAAATTGCAGAGATTGTTACCCTCTCTGATGGTGCGGTAATAGATGTAAGTCAGTTTCTTACCCGCTTCCTCTTTCCTCACTCAATGCACAACACAAAAATCAGCAAACTCAGCGGTGGCGAAAAGAGGCGTTTGTATCTGGTTACGGTACTGATGAAAAATCCAAATTTTCTGATTCTGGACGAGCCTACCAACGACCTTGATATAATGACGCTCAATGTTCTGGAAGAGTATCTCGAAAGCTTTAAGGGGTGTGTGATAATTGTATCACACGACCGTTACTTTTTAGATAAAATTGCAGGTCATCTTTTTGTTTTTGAGGGTAACGGGGTAATAAAGGATTTTGTTGGCAAATACTCCGAATATCGTGAGATGTTAAAGGAGGAGGTAACTTCCCGTGCCGTCAAGAGAGAGAAAGAGGAGCCGGTAAAGGTTAGTCGTGAAAGAAAACTCTCTTATAAAGAGAAAAAAGAGCTTGAGGCAATTGAAACTAAACTGGAGAGTTTGTCAGTGATAAAAAAAGAGCTGGAAGCAGCTCTGGGTTCGGGAACTCTGTCGCCCGAAAGTCTTGTAAGTAAATCGGAGGAGCTGTCAGGGATTCTGAAAAAAACAGAATCCCTGGAGCACCGATGGCTGGAGCTCTCCGATATATGATTTATCTGGTGAGTTTTTTGTATTTAAATCTTTTAGGGGTAATATCACCGAGGCGTCTCTTTTTGTTCTCTTCGTACTCCGAATAACTACCTTCAAAAAAGTAAGCTTTGGAATCGCCCTCAAATGCCAGAATATGGGTTGCTATTCTGTCCAGAAACCAACGGTCGTGAGATATTATTACGGCACAACCGGCAAAATTTTCCAGACCCTCTTCAAGAGCCCTTATAGTGTTAACATCCACATCATTGGTAGGCTCATCAAGCAATAGCACATTGGCCTCTTCTTTAAGCGTAAGGGCGAGATGAAGCCGGTTTCGCTCACCTCCTGAGAGCACTCCGCACATCTTCTCCTGATCGGCTCCCGAAAAGTTAAAGCGTGAAACATAAGCCCTGGCATTTACCTCTCTGTTACCAAGCTTAACAAAATCAGAATTGCTGGAAATTGTTTCGTAAACAGTTTTATCGGGATCTATCTGACGGTGCTGCTGGTCGACATAGGCAATTTTTACTGTCTCCCCTACTGTGAAAGAGCCGGTGTCGGCACTCTCCATTCCCATAATCATTCTAAAAAGGGTGGTTTTACCTGCTCCGTTGGGGCCAATGACACCTACTATTCCTGCCGGAGGGAGTTTAAAACTGAGATTCTCAAAGAGAACTCTGTCACCAAAAGACTTGGTTACCTCTTTGGCCTCAATTACCTTGTCGCCCAGACGGGGACCATTTGGAATAAAAATTTCGAGGCGCTCCTCTTTTGCTTTCCCATCTTCGTTCAGCATTTTTTCGTAAGCACCCAGACGGGCCTTGGATTTTGCATGACGCGCTTTAGGTGCCATTCTTACCCACTCCAGTTCTCTCTCAAGTGTTTTACGGCGCTTACTCTCCTGCTTCTCTTCCTGAGCAAGACGGGTTGATTTTTGACTAAGCCATGAGGTGTAATTTCCTTTCCACGGAATACCCTCTCCCCTGTCAAGCTCTAAGATCCATCCCGCAACATTGTCCAGAAAATACCTGTCGTGGGTTACCGCTATAACGGTTCCCTTATATTGTTGAAGGTGTGCCTCCAGCCACTGGATACTCTCTGTATCAAGGTGATTAGTTGGCTCGTCTAAAAGCAAAACATCGGGTTCTTTCAGGAGTAAACGGCACAGAGCTACTCTTCTCCGCTCTCCTCCGCTCAGATGTTTAATAAGGGCATCAGGCTCCGGACACTGGAGTGCATCCATTGCCTTTTCAAGTTTAGAGTCAATATCCCATCCGTTGAGGTGCTCGATTTTATCAGTTAACTCTCCCTGTCTTCCAATCAGAGCATTCATTTGCTCGTCGTCCATGGGCTCCAGAAACTTCTCATTAACCTGCTCGTACTCTTTTAAAAGAGAGATAATTTCATCTGCACCCTCCTGTACCGTTTGCAAAACAGTTTTTGACTCATCCAAAACCGGCTCCTGCTCAAGAAAACCGACACTGTAACCAGGAGAGAATACAACATCTCCCTGGTATGATTTTTCTACGCCGGCAATTATTTTTAAAAGGGTCGATTTTCCTGACCCGTTAAGACCTATTATACCAATCTTTGCTCCGTAAAAAAAGGAGAGATAAATATCTTTAAGTATTGCTTTATTATTGTTGGGTAAAACCTTCCCAACCCCGTTCATAGAGAAAATAATCTTTTCGTCTGCCATAATATCATTAATTTACGGCAAATATAGCACGATATTATCTCATTCCCAATTTGAGCAGAAGAGTGTCCACATACTGCACAGATATTATGGAATCTCTCATGTTTGCTGCATTTTTGATTGCTGCAGCAAATAACTCCTTATTACTCTCTTTAAGTGGATCGGCCGGTGGCGACTCCATGGTTAAAGGGTTAATGGGAACTCCGTTTTTCCAAACTCTGAAATCGAGATGAGGTCCGGTTGATAATCCTGTACTTCCCACATATCCTATTACCTCTCCCTGTCTGACCCTTTTGCCGACAGAGAGCCCTGATGCAAAACGGGAAAGATGCAAATATGCCGTGGTATAGGTAGAGTTATGCCTTATTTTTACGGTGTTACCTCCGGCTCCAACATATGCTCTCTGAATTACAACTCCGTCTCCTATTGACATAACAGGGGTTCCTGACGGGGCAGCATAATCTACACCTGTGTGCGGCCTTACCACTCTTGTTACCGGATGTCTTCTGGCATAGGAAAAGCCCGATGATATTCTCGTAAAACTAAGCGGAGCCTTTAAAAACGCCTTTCTTAAGTTCTCTCCGGCTGAGTTCCAGTACTGGGGAGTTTCGTCCTGAACAAAACGGTAAGCGTCATACTCTCTTCCGGCATGGGTAAAGGTTGCATAGTGAATCTGACCTATATCAAGAAAGTTATCTCCGACATAAAGCTCTTCGTAAAGGGCTTCAAATGAATCTCCTGCCCTGAGTCCGAAAAAGTCGATACTCCAGGCATAAATATCTGATAAGCGCAGTGCAAGAAGTGGCTCCATCCCTGCTTGCTGCACATCTCGCCACAGCGATGTAGAGATTGTTGCTTTTCCATATCTGAGGCGGGACATTATCTCTCTTTCATGTATTTTAACAAAAAGAGAGTCGTGAATTCCAAAAGTTACAAATGAAGTTTTGGTGTCTTCGTAAACCAGATACGCAAGTTTGGGTTCTTCGTCTCGTGTGTAAAAAGCGCGGTAGTTATTACCCACTTTTATTTTTCTTAAATCAAAAATATCTCTTGAGGCCTGACTCAACGAATATGCATCAGCCGCTGAGGCACCGAGTCGGGTAATGAGAACCGAAAAGAAATCGCCCCGTTTAACCTGTCCTTCGTGAGATTCGAATTCTGAAAGCGGGAATCCAAACTCATAAACTTCCTCACCTATCGGCTCTTCAACAATCTCTCCGCTAAAGTCTGAGCGACCCATAGTGCACGAAACAAAAACAAACAGCGATAATAAAACAATAAGTCTCTTCATAATTAAAAAAGTTCTTTTGCCGAAGATATAGAATTAATCGGTAAATGTTCAAAAGATTGTGGAAAAAAATGTAAAAATTTGTAATAAAGTGGAAAAATTTAATTAAGTTTGCGTAAGTCAAAACAGGTAAAAAAAGAGCTGAATGATAAAGTTCATAGGAGAATACAGTGCTAAAATTGATGACAAAGGGCGGGTTGTCTTCCCTTCGTCGTTAAAATCTATGCTGGGCTCCGAAATTGACCACCGTTTTGTGGTGAAAAAAGATCTTTTTTTTAACTGTCTTGAGATGTATTCGTATCAAGAGTGGGTCAGACAGTCTGAGGAGGTAAAATCCAGGTTAAACTTCTTCAATAAAGAGCATGCTCTTTTTTGGAGGGAGTACATGAGAGACCGTGCTTTAGTTGAGCCAGACGAAAAATTTGGAAGAATATCCATTCCAAAAAGACTTCTGGACGAAATCGGCGTACAAAAAGAGGTGCTCTTTGCCGGCAGCGATCATAAAATTGAGATCTGGGCTAAAGAGAATTACGGAAGGGACAAACTACCCGGAAGTGACTATTCTGAACTGGCTGAAAAAATCTTAGGATAAGGAGGAGTTGGTTATGGGAACTTACCACACACCAGTACTACTTGAAGAAAGTGTATCAGCTTTGGCTTTAGTCAAAGGTGGGGTTTACGCCGATATAACATTCGGAGGAGGCGGGCACAGCAGGGCAATTTTAAAGCAGCTGGACAGCAGCGGTCGGCTTATTGCGATGGACAGAGACAGCGATGCCCTTGCTAATGCACCTGACGACGACAGACTAATACTTGTACATAACAACTACCGGTTTTTAAACAATTACATAAAGTACCACGGATTTGAAAAAATTGACGGCATTCTGGCAGATCTTGGTGTTTCGTCACACCAGTTTGACACCGAACAGCGGGGGTTCTCGTTCCGATTCGATGCCACGCTCGATATGAGAATGAACCGGCTTGCAAAAAAAAGAGCAGCAGATATTTTAAATAGTTATCAGGAAAACGATCTGGCAAACCTTTTTTACAAGTACGGCGAAGTTGAAAACAGCAGACGGGTTGCAAGGCTTATCTGCGAGCAGCGCGACAAAATGAAGTTCGAGACAACCGGTCAGCTGAACAGTGCATTGGCTGCTGTTTTGCCAAAATTCTCTGAGCACAAGTACCTCGCAAAAGTTTACCAGGCCCTCAGAATCGAAGTTAACGGAGAGATGAGGGCTCTGGAACTTTTTCTTACCGGAACAACCGATGTGCTCAAGAGCGGCGGCCGTCTTGTAGTTATAACCTACCATTCACTTGAAGACAGAATGGTAAAGAATTTTATGAAAAGCGGGAACACCTGCGGAAAGATAGAAAAAGACTTTTACGGGAACAGCAATTCACCTTTTGAGGTAATTACAAAGAAACCAGTAACACCAACAGAAGAGGAGATTAGTGCTAACACCCGGGCAAGAAGTGCTAAACTCAGAGTTGCCCGAAAAGTATAAAAAAACTGAAGTAATGGCTAAGAAAAACTGGATGAACGAAATACTTGGAGGTCAGATACTGCTTCACAGCGGTATTCTGAAACATGCCAATTTCGTGATTTATCTGTTTATCCTGATTATTCTTTACATAACCATCAATTTCGGAATGGAAAGAAGTCTATTGACCGAAAGAAAAAACCAGCGCGAACTTAAACACCTTAAAGCCGACTACACAAGCAAAACAGCACGGCTCCAATATTACAGCAAAAGAAGTGAAGTAGAAAAAAGATTGATTCAGCTTAATTCTACCCTAAAGGCATCTCAGGATCCTCCAAAAAGGGTGGTAGTTAAACAATAGCGACATGAACGGATTAATTAAAAGAGTATATGTAATCTATTTTCTCCTTATAGTTTTAACTATAAGGATATTATGGAAAATTATATTCCTTCAGTATTTTGCCGACATAAAGATAACCGATGCAGATATCTCTTTCCGTATAGAAGAGATTGAGGCAAACAGGGGCAGTATCCTTGCCAAAGATGGAAGACCCTTATCGGCATCTGTCCCCTACTATCAAATAAGGATGGACTGCGTTGTCCCTGCCGAAGATTTGTTTAACAAGAATATCGATGCACTCGCCTCTGCTCTCTCTTCGTTTTACAAAAACAAGAGTGCGGCGGCATATAAAAACGAAATTATTGCGGCCAGAAGGACAGGTAAAAGATATATGCCAATAGGCAACAGGTTGGTTGACTATTCGGAGATGCTCGAAGTAAAAGAGTTTCCTCTGTTTAAAGAGGGGTCGATTAAAGGCGGGCTGATAACCGAACAACGAAATCGCAGAAACAATCCCTATGGTCGCCTTGCATACAGGACAATCGGCTTTATCAACACTATGGGAGTTGGTGTAGGAATTGAAGGAAGCTTCGACCATCAGCTGAGGGGTAACCCCGGAAGGCAAACAGTTCAGAGAATGCTTGGCGGAGAGTGGGTGCCGGTTATAGGTGATGATATAATCCTCCCGAAAGATGGATACGATATTCTAACTACTCTCGATATAGATATTCAGGAGGCAACAGAAAATGCTCTTCGCGATCAGCTTTCGCGCTCAGAAGAGTTGGAAGGGGCCACAGCCATCGTTATGGAGGTAAAGAGCGGAGCCATAAGGGCTATAGCAAATATGAAAAAAGGGTCTGGTGGTTTATTTGATGAATCGTATAACTATGCTATCGGCGAAGCTACCGAGCCCGGCTCTACATTTAAGCTGGCAACCCTTGTTGCTCTTATAGAAGATGGATTTGTGACGCTGGATAGTCCTATAGATGCCGGAAATGGAAGATGGAGCTACAGAAGCGCCTCATTCAGCGATGTCTCTCACAGCGGGTTCGGCAAAATTACAGTGCAGGAGGCATTCGAAAAATCTTCGAATGTAGCTTTTGCAAAATTAGCAGTCGATCACTACGCCAATAACGAAAAAAGATTTGTAGACCGCCTGATGAATATGAAAATTACCGAAAGGTTTAATCTTGAGATAATGGGCGAAGCCAGGGCGGTTATGCACTCCCCGGGAGATGCCATCTGGTCCGGGGTAACTCTCCCATCGATGGCTATCGGCTACTCATCACTGCTAACCCCGCTCCATGTTCTGGCTTTTTACAATGCAATAGCCAATAACGGAAAAATGATGAAGCCCTACTTTATAGAGAACCTGCAAACCAACGGTGTTGTATTTCAACATTTCGGACCTCAGGAGGTAAGTGGCTCGGTTTGCTCAAAAAGAACCTTGGAACAGGTGCAGAGGGCTTTGAGAGGAGTTGTAGAAAATGGGACCGGACGAATAATAAATGACCCCCGATACCAGATTTCCGGTAAAACCGGAACGGCAAGAGTTGCTTTTGACGGACGCTACACCGATGCACAGGGTTACAGGAAGTATCAGGCCTCTTTTGCCGGATTTTTTCCGTCGGATAATCCCCAATACTCTGTTATTGTGGTTTTGTACTCCTCCAAAACAAAAGGTAATTTTTACGGAGGCCTGTGGTCGGCTCCCGTTTTTAAGGCAATTGCAGATAAAATATACTCTACCAGTCCACAGTGGCACAATCCGCTGGTGCCTGGCAGTGCAGTTGCAGAGGGAGAGATACCGGTTCTTTCGGGAAGGGCAACTGCAATAAAACAGGCAATAACAGTTGTTCCCGGTGCAAGGGGAATGGTTTCGGGAAACAGTGAGTGGCTTCGCAAGGGAGATGACAATAATATGCTGATCTCTTATAACATCCCCGACAACGGTGTTCCTGATGTAACCGATATGGGGCTTAAAGATGCTCTTTATCTGCTCGAAAATTCGGGATACCGGGTAAGATACAGAGGAAGAGGCAAAGTAATATCGCAGACTCCTCAGGGAGGGAGCCTATTAAGAAAAAACGAAATTGTTCAGATTCAACTATCGCAGAGTGATGAAACTTAATACAATAATAGAGAAGCTTGGTAAGGTAAAGGTGTTTGGAAATTCAGACATCACCTTTTGCAATATTGCATTCGACTCAAGAGAGGTAACGACAGGTTGTCTATTTGTAGCTACTAAGGGTAGTAGCAGTGATGGGCACAACTACATTAACCAGGCAATTGAGTCGGGCGCTGTGGCGGTTATTTGCGAAAAAGAGAGCTTTATTAAGGAGGGAGTCTGTTTTGTTGTAACAGAGAACAGCCGAAAAGCGCTTGGCGTTGTTTCTGCCGAACTCTACGGAAACCCTTCAGAAAAGATGAAGGTTGTCGGAATTACCGGAACAAACGGAAAAACAACAACTGTCACAATGTTGTACAATCTTTTTACTGCTCTGGGATACGAGTGCGGACTGATTTCCACAATAGAAAACCGGGTTGGGAAAGAGAAAATTCACGCAACTCACACCACACCGGATGCTGTTTCGATAAACTCCCTAATGGATCGTATGGTCCATAAAGGCTGTGAATACTGTTTTATGGAGGTGAGCTCTCACTCTCTCGATCAGCACAGAGTAGAGGGAATAAAATTCTGCGGAGCCATTTTTTCCAATATCACCCACGACCATCTCGATTACCATAAAGAGTTCAAAGAGTATATCAGAGCCAAAAAGAGGCTCTTTGACAATTTACCTAAAAACGCCTTTGCTCTTACAAATGCCGATGACAAAAACGGAGCTGTAATGGTTCAGAACTGCAAGGCAGCAGTTTACCGCTACTCGTGCAGAAGCTCTGCCGACTTCAACTGCAAAATAGTTGAGAGCGGACTTGAGGGAATGTTACTTCAGATAGGAGGAAAAGAGCTTTGGACACGCTTTATCGGCAAACACAATGCCTATAACCTTATTGCAGTTTACTCAACTGCACTCCTTTTAAATGCAAATGAAGAAGAGGTTCTCATTCATCTTAGCGCTCTTGAGTCGGTTGCGGGGCGTCTTGAATATATAAAAGGGGGCGATAATCTCACTGCAATTGTAGATTATGCACACACTCCCGATGCCCTGCAGAATGTACTTAAAACGCTTAGCAGTGCTGCCGGAGAGGCCGAAATAGTGACTGTTTTCGGATGCGGAGGCGACAGAGATAAAACAA
Source organism: uncultured Muribaculaceae bacterium (assembly GCA_964349315.1). Lineage (GTDB taxonomy): Bacteria > Bacteroidota > Bacteroidia > Bacteroidales > UBA932 > Bact-08. Next base: position 19,177 of record CAYGGD010000003.1, on the reverse strand, counting down.
AAAGGCCAGAGATGGCTCAGGTAGCGGCTACCTATTCGCATAAAATAGTAGTTACCTCCGATAATCCCCGTACAGAAAATCCGGAGGCGATAATAGAGGATATCAAAAAGGGATTTGAGAGAAAAGATCTTATCAACACCCTTTTTATTACAGATCGCGCTCAGGCAATTAAAGCAGCGATTACTACGGCAAAACCAGGCTCACTTATTTTGGTTGCCGGTAAAGGACACGAAACCTATCAAGAGATAATGGGGGTCAGATCCCATTTTGACGATAAAGAGATAATTGAAGAGATTTTCAACTTAATGAAATAGAGAGACGATGCTGTACAATTTATATGAATATCTGAAAGAAGTTGTTGACTTTCCGGGAATGGGACTCTTCCGTTACATTACCTTCCGCTCTTTCTCGGCTGTTTTGCTCTCTTTGTCAATAGCCCTGTTTGTGGGAAAAAAAATAATCCATAAACTGGCATTAAAGCAGATTGGCGAAGAGATTAGAGACCTGGGACTTGAGGGTCAGCTGCAAAAAAAAGGAACTCCTACAATGGGAGGAATTATCATTCTTATATCAACTCTGATTCCGGCACTCCTTTTAAGTGATTTATCCAATGTGTATGTAAGACTCCTGCTTATAACCACTGTATGGTTGGGAATTATCGGCTTTGCTGACGACTATATTAAAGTATTCAAAAAGAATAAAGAGGGGCTGCATGGAAAATTTAAGATATTCGGACAGGTTGTTTTGGGCCTTATTGTCGGGATAACTCTTTACAGCAGCGAACAGGCAGTTATAAGAGTTCCCGTTACGGCTGAGGAGGCCGAAGTATACTCTGAAGTAATTGCAAGTGAAGGAGCTAAGCATAATATCAGCTACTTTAGTGACGAAAAGAGCACAAAAACCACAATCCCTTTTATCAAGAACAACGAATTCGACTACTCCTGGCTATCACCATTCAAAGGGGAGAACAAGGAAAAATTTGGATGGCTTATCTACATAGCAGCTATAATCTTTATTGTAACCGCAGTCTCCAACGGAACCAACCTGACCGACGGTATGGATGGTCTGGCAACCGGAGTTTCTATTGTTGTAGGTACAACTCTCGCAATTCTTGCCTATTTGTCAGGTAATATCATATATGCAAACTACTTGCATATTATGTACCTGCCAAATACAGGTGAAATTGTTGTTGTTATGGCAGCGTTTATAGGGGCTCTGATAGGTTTTTTGTGGTACAATTCCTACCCCGCACAAGTGTTTATGGGTGATACCGGAAGTCTTGCAATCGGAGGTATTATTGCTGTTGCCGCTATAATGATTAAAAAGGAGTTGCTTATTCCAATACTATGCGGAATTTTCTTTGTAGAGAGTATCTCTGTACTTGTGCAGCGGTTTTACTTTAAATATACCCGTAATAAATACGGAAAGGGAACAAGGGTGTTTAAGATGGCTCCATTGCACCACCATTTTCAGAAAGAGGGCATCGACTCACTTATTCAGTCGCCTAAAAGGGCCTTACCCGAAGCAAAGATTGTGATACGATTCTGGATTATAGCCGTTTTTTTGGCTGTAATGACAATTATAACATTAAAAATAAGGTAATATGTCAAAAGTTGTAGTACTTGGAGGAGGAGAGAGCGGCACAGGAGCTGCCGTTCTGGCTAAGGTTAAAGGATACGATGTATTCCTTTCGGACAGCAACATGATTACCGATCAGGCAAAGGAGATTTTGCACAAATATGGAATTGTTTACGAAGAGGGGACTCACTCTTTAGAAAAGATTATGGATGCCTCTTTTGCAGTAAAAAGCCCCGGCATTCCGGACAGTGTCCCGATAGTTCAGGAGCTTCTTACAGCTGGTGTTCCGGTTATTTCGGAAATTGAGTTTGCCGGAAAATTTGATGGTTCAAAAAAAATATGTGTAACAGGGAGTAATGGTAAAACCACAACGGCATCGATAATCTATTTTTTACTGAAAAACGCCGGTCTGAATGTGGGACTAGCCGGAAATATCGGACAAAGCTATGCCTACCAGGTTGCGACCTGCAATTATGACTACTATGTGTTGGAAATAAGCAGCTTTCAGCTCGATGGCATGTACGACTTTAGGGCCGATATTGCAGTTTTGCTTAATATAACCCCGGATCATCTGGATAGATACGATAATCAGATGGATAACTATATCCGTGCTAAATTCAGAATAACTCAGAATATGTCCGGTGACGACTGTTTTATCTTTTGTGCAGACGACCAGGTTAGCATTTCACATCTAAATAAAATTGTGTTACATGCAAAACAACTTCCTTTCAGCCAGGAAAAAGAGGTTAAAGAGGGTGCCTACATCAAGCAGGAGACAATGCATGTTAACTACACCGACCGGGAGTATCAAATGTTTCTCAGCGAATTGTCCCTTCAGGGAAAGCACAATATCTACAACTCCATGGCTGCAGCTATTACCGGAAAGGTACTCAATATAGAAAATGATGTATTGCGTGAGAGTCTCTCCTCTTTTAAAGGGGTAGAGCACCGCATGGAGAAAATTGTCAAAATAAAAAATGTTCTCTACATAAATGACTCCAAGGCAACCAATGTAAATTCTACCTGGTATGCCCTTGAGAGTATCCCGGGAAGTATTATCTGGATTGCAGGAGGAAAAGATAAGGGGAACGACTACTCTCCTTTGTTCGAACTGGTTAAGGAGAGGGTAAGGGCTATTATTTGCCTGGGAGCAGATAATAAAAAGTTGCACGAAACATTTTCTGACATGGTTGATCAGATGCACTTTGTAACATCGGCAGAGGAGGCAGCCGAAATTGCCTACAACATAGCACAACCGGGAGAGACGGTGCTATTATCGCCGGCGTGTGCCAGCTTCGATTTATTTAAAAACTACGAAGAGAGAGGTAACCGATTTAAAGAGGCAGTAAAGAGATTATAGATATGGATGAGCAAAGTTCGATAGTTTACAGACTCAAAGGAGATAAAGTGGTATGGATTATAATATTCCTGCTCTCTCTTATCTCTGTAGCTGCGGTGTATTCTTCCAGCAGCGCTCTTGCGTTTAAGGAGAATAAAAGCACTATCGATTTTTTGCTGCGCCAGATGAGGTTTGTAATATTTGGACTTACAGCTCTTTATATTTGCTACAGGATACCTCTTAAATGGTACCGGCTTCTCTCATATGCAGGCATTATTATCAGCATAGTGTTACTTATTGCAACACTTGCTTTTGGCACCTCGTATAACGAAGCCGAAAGATGGCTTAGGATATTCGGTATAACCTTTCAACCTGCAGAAATTGCTAAAATTTCAGTAATCCTGTACATCTCAAAAATTTTAGAAGACCATGATTTTAAGCAATATAAAGAATTTTTTATATGGGTAATCTCACCTGTCGGGTTTATTATTCTGCTTATTCTTTATGGCAGTATCTCCACTGGAATTCTTTTATCGGCTGTTATATTTGTTATGTTGATAATTGCCGGTGTAAAATGGATGCATATAATTAAAACAACGGGAATTGCCTTGGCAGGATTGTTTCTTATCCTTTTGCTTAATCTCTCATTTGGGCTTTTCCCCAGAATGGAGACAGCTATAAACAGAATAAAAAACTTTAAAAGCGTAGAGATTCTCGAAGAGAGTATGACGCCTGCCGAACGCCAAAGAGCGCTGGACAAAACTTTTCAAGCAGATATGGCAAAAATCGCAATTGCCTCTTCGGGAATTATTGGAAAGGGGCCGGGAAACAGCACCCAGAGAAATCTGCTGCCACATCCCTACTCCGATTTTATTTATGCTATTATTATTGAGGAGTGGGGCTTTTTAGGAGGGCTTGCCGTTCTAATGCTGTATGTCTGGTTTTTTACCCGTGCAATAATGATTGCTAAAAGGTGTACAAAAACCTTTTCGTCATTGATGGTAATGGGGCTGGCAATTTTAATTACAGCACAGGCAATGCTGCATATATGTGTAAATGTAGGGCTTTTGCCAGTAACAGGGCACACTCTGCCTCTTATAAGTCTGGGAGGAACCTCTCTGGTAATAATGAGCGGAGCGTTCGGAATGATTCTCTCCGTAAGCAGAACAATTGAGGGAGTTGTGGAGACTAAGGAAAACGAAACGGAGGTACAGCTATGAAAAAAGAACCCAGAATAATAATAAGCGGAGGGGGAACTGGGGGGCATATCTTTCCCGCTCTTTCAATTGCGAACGCCTTGAAAAAACTTAACAGTAAGTCGGAAATCCTTTTTGTCGGGGCACTGGGAAGGATGGAGATGGAGAGAATCCCTGCTGCAGGTTACAAAATTATAGGGTTACCCGTTGCCGGACTACAAAGATCTTTATCCCTTTCGAACCTTAAACTTCCCATTTTACTGGTTAGGAGTTTAATTAAAGCACGAAGAGTTATTAAGGAATTTAATCCCGATGTGGCTGTCGGAGTAGGCGGGTATGCCAGTGCTCCCCTGTTGAGGATGGCCGGAAAAATGGGGATTCCTTATATTATTCAAGAACAGAACTCCTATGCAGGTATTACAAACAGAATGCTTGCAAAAAAGGCCTCTCTTATATGTGTCGCCTACCCCGGAATGGAGAGGTTTTTTCCACAAGAGAAGATTGTGCTTACCGGTAATCCCGTAAGAGAAAATATACTCCCGGTTACAGCGCAAATGAAGGAGAGCGCAAAGGAATATTTCGAAATAGGCAAAAAAGATAAAACCATATTAATAATCGGAGGGAGTCTGGGATCGGGAACCCTTAACGAATCAGCCAAAAAATGGATAAAACAGACGCCGGAGAGCGATATAGCTCTTATATGGCAATGCGGAAAATATTACTATAACGATGTAACCGAGTTTAACAGGGAGAACCCGCGCAATTTTGTAAGATCTTATGAATTTATAAAAGAGATGGATAAAGCACTTGCTGCGGCTGATGTGGTTATATCGAGAGCAGGAGCAGGAACCATTTCAGAACTATGTATTGCCGGAAAAGCAGTAATATTTGTTCCATCACCCAATGTTGCAGAAGATCATCAGAGATATAATGCTCTCTCTTTGGTAAAAAGAGATGCAGCCCTTATGATAAATGACTCAGATGCAATAGAACAGGTTATGGAGAGTGCCGTTAATCTTGCCAATAACCCAACCGAGATTGAGAGGCTGGAAAAAGAGATTCAAAAAGCGGCAATATTTGAATCTGATACACTTATCGCACAAAAAACAACAGAAATAATAAACGGACTATGAAAAAAATTTATTTTATAGGTGCCGGCGGAATCGGGATGAGCGCAATTGTCCGCTATTATAACTACCTCGGATCTAAAACCGCCGGATACGACAAAACACCTTCTCTGCTGACTCAGCAACTACAACAGGAGGGAACCGATATTCACTTCACCGACGATGAAGCGATGATTCCCGAAGAGTTTAAAAACGATAAAGAAAACACTCTTGTAGTGTATACTCCTGCCATTCCCTCCGACTCTCCGGAGTTAAAATGGTTTATGGACAATGGCTTCAGGGTTATTAAACGATCCGAAGCCCTTGAGAAGATTTCCGCCGATAAAAGGACTCTGGCGGTTGCCGGTACGCATGGAAAAACCACCACATCTACAATGCTGGCACATATTCTGAATCACTCCGGAGTTGAGTGTACAGCTTTTCTCGGGGGTATTTCACTTAATTACAACACAAATCTGCTTATCTCCAAAAATAATATACTGGTTGCCGAGGCCGACGAGTTCGACCGCTCTTTCCTTAAATTATGGCCCTACATTGCAGTAATAACCTCTACTGATGCAGATCATCTGGATATATATGAAAATCACGATTCTCTGAAGGGTGCCTTTAAAGCATTTGCCGCACAGGTAAGCGAAATCGGGAGTCTGATTGTTAAAACAGGAACAGACAAAGAGATTATTTCGAAATGTAAAGCCAGGGTCTACTACTACTCTTACGATAAAAAGTGTGATTTTTATGCATCTGATATCGTTGAAAAAGAGGGTGGATTTTTTGACTTTACATTAAATTATCCTCAGGGAAGAATTGAGGGGTGCAGCATAGGAGTTCCCGGATGGATAAATGTAGAAAATGCCATTGCTGCAAGTGCCGTCTCTATTTTACAAGGTGTTAATCCTGAAAGGCTAAAGGAGGCGCTTTTGTGCTTTAAAGGGGTGGCCAGGCGATTTGATATAAAAATAAATAATCCCGTCTGTTCGTATATAGACGACTATGCTCACCACCCAAAAGAGATTGAGGCAGCAATAAGTTCAATGAGAAATATCTTTGGAAAGCGAAAGTTGACTGTGGTATTTCAGCCACATCTTTATACCCGTACACGCGATTTTGCCTCCGGATTTGCCGAGAGTCTGAGTCTTTCAGACGAATTGATACTTCTTGATATCTACCCTGCCAGAGAAAAACCAATAGAAGGGATTACCTCAAAGGTTATTTTGGATATGGCAACTGTTAAGGAAAAAGTACTGATTGGCAAAGAGGAGCTGTTAGATAATCTTAAAGAGAGAGAGATTGATGTGCTTGTTACATTCGGTGCCGGTGATATTGATCGTTTGGTTCAACCGATAACAGAATATTTAAAAGAGAGGTATAATGTTTAAAAAGATTGCAACATATACGGTGTACACCCTTCTTACCCTGGTGCCTCTGCTCTATCTGTTTTTTTCAGCACGCCTTACGGCAAGAGAGAGCAGCGAGTTGGTGTGCGAAAGAATTGTGGTAAGGGTGCTTGACAGCGCACAAAACCGTTTTGTTGAGAAATCTGAAATAGTAAATATAATTGTTAACGAAGGTATCACTTTATCGGAGAGCAGAATAAAAAATATTAACCTACATCAGCTCGAAGAGCTTATTAATAACCGGACTGCCGTTAAAATATCACAGATAAGCATTACACGACGCGGTACTCTGAGAGCAGATATAACCCAACGAAGACCAATAATCAGGCTGGAAACACTAAACGGCGGCTTTTACATGGACGACTCCGGTTACCTTTTTCCATTATTGAACAATTACTCCTCTTATGTTCCGGTAATTACAGGAAATATTCCCGTAAATATTCCAAGAGGGTTCCGTGGAGATGCCGATAAGGAGGAGAGGTGGTTTGAAATGGTTTATAATCTTGGTATTTACCTGGAAAACAATAGCTTCTGGAACTCTATGATAGAACAGATCCATATAAACAGAAAAGGGGTAATGCTAATGACTCCAAGGATTGGCGAAACCGAAATTATTTTCGGTACACCCGATAATATCGATTTAAAGTTCCGCAAGCTAAATGCATTTTACAGTGTAGTGGTTCCTTCAGAGGGGTGGGAAAAATACTCTTCGGTAGATGTAAGATTCAGCAATCAGCTTGTGTGTAAAAAAAAGAATAACTAGAAAAACTTGAATATATATGAATAATTATGTTGCAGCGATTGACCTGGGAACAACAAAGGTGGTTACCCTAGTCGGAGAGAAAACAGACTCGGGATATAAAGTAGTCTCTTACAGAGAGGCCCCTTCGAAAGGGGTTATGAGAGGAGAGGTGGTAAACATACAAAATGTACTTGACTCTCTGCTGCCTACAATACAGGACATTAACCGAGAACTTGAGATTGCGATTAAAGAGGTTTATGTAGGAATTGCAGGTCAAAACATTAAATGTATCTCGGTCAGAAAGGGCAAAAACCGCTCTAATCAGGAAGAGTTGATAGAAAAATCGGAAATCGATGAGTTAATCCGTGAAACGAGAAACTCGAGAGTAAGCCCCGGGGAAAAAATTCTTCATGTTATACCACAGTCTTACAATGTAGACGACCATATGGGAGTTGAAACCGCTTGCGGTATGACCGGAACCTCAATAGAGGGAGATTATAAATTGTTTATAGGAAACGAAAACTCTATACGACACAGTAAGCTGGTGATAAACAGAGCCGGATTAATGCTTAAAGAGTTTATTCTGGAGCCGGTTGCATCTGCCAGAGCTGTTCTTACCGAAGACGATAAAGAGCTTGGCGTAGCAATGATAGATATAGGAGGAGGAACCACAGATCTTCTGATATACCACAATAACATTATCCGCCACACTGCGGTTATTCCATTCGGCGGTAACTCAATTACCGAAGATATACGACAGGGGTGCGGAGTCTCTCTGCGGAATGCAGAGAAGATTAAGATACAATTCGGATCATGCTACAGTGAATATGCTCCAGAAAATAACAATGTGGTTATTCCGGGAATAGGCGGTACTGACAGCCGTGAGGTCTCTCTAAAAGTTATTGCCGGAATTATTGAGGCAAGAATAGAAGAGATTATTGAAGCGGTAATGTATGAAATAGAGAACTCCGGATATTACGACAAGCTTGGAGCAGGGGTGGTTATTACAGGTGGCGGAGCACAACTAACAAATCTTAAGCAGTTTATCAAAGCAAAAACCGGATTTCATGTTAGAACATCAACTCCCGAAAGAGTTCTTAATCAGGGCAACTCCAGCGAGCTCTTTAACCCTGCTCTCTCGACGGCAGTAGGATTAATGATATTGGGAACAGAAATGAACGAACAGGAGAAGGATAGTGTTACAGATACAGAACCCGAGAGGGTGCTCTTTCCGGATATTGAGAGTCAGCCGGTTGCTGCTGAAAGGAGGAGCTCCTCAGGTTCAGGCAGAAACAAAGCAAAAAATCTGTTCAAGAACATCCCCGGTTTTTTCGGAGAGATATTTGACAATACCAATAATGAAGCATAACTTTGCATTATGGAAGATTATTTACCTGTAGATTGGGAAAAAAGAAAATCAATCATTAAAGTGATTGGGGTTGGCGGAGGCGGAGGAAACGCCGTAACGCATATGTACAGAAACGGCATTAAAGATGTCGACTTTTTAATATGCAACACCGATACCCAGGTTTTAAAAGCAAGCGCTGTACCAGAAAAAATACAGCTTGGGAATGTTGTTACCCGCGGACTCGGAGCAGGGTGCGACCCCGAACAGGGAAGAAAAGCGGCAATGGAGAGTATAGAGTCTATTAAAGAATCACTTTCGGGTGGTACGGAAATGGTCTTTATTACAGCAGGAATGGGAGGCGGTACCGGAACAGGAGCAGCACCTGTTATTGCAAGAGTAGCAAGAGAGATGGATATCCTCGCAGTTGCAGTAGTGACCCTACCGTTTCGGGACGAGGGTACGGAATTTCTGAAAAGAGCCGTTCTTGGAATAAAAGAGCTGGAAAAAAATGTAGACAGTATCCTTATAATTGATAATCAGAAAATTTATAAAATTTTTGGGGAACTCCCTATTTTTGAAGCATTTCCAAAAACTGACGAAGTTTTGGGAACTGCGGTGAAGGGAATAGCGGAGATTATTACCCGACCTGGATTTATTAATGTAGATTTTGCCGATGTTAAAATGGTAATGAAAAACAGCGGCATGGCACTGATGGGAGTAGGAACCGCTTCAGGCGAAGAGAGGGCAATGAATGCTGTAAAAGAGGCATTTGCATCTCCTTTGCTAAACGACTACGATCTCACCTCGGCAAAAAACATTCTGGTTAATATTACCTCCGGCGATACTCATGGCCTGACAATGTCAGAACTCTCTCAGATAATGGATTATATTAATGAGTTTACCGGCGGAAATGCTGCAAACTTCAAGCGCGGAGTTGTTTGTGATAACGAAATCGGTAATGCAATAAGCGTTACAATTGTAGCTACCGGATTCGATATGAACTCTCTCCCGCAAATATCCTCTTCCGGAGATAACATCGTTCAGAGAGTGGTTCTGGGTTCAGATACAAAAGCAGAGAATCTGGTGCCGGAAGATTCCCGTACTTATATTCCGGTTGTAAAAACCGGACATACCTCTAAAACCTCTCCATCTCAACAGAGGGCCAAACCAACTCTAATTCTGGATAAAGGTGAGGATATTACCCGGCTGGAGACTCAGCCGGCATACATAAGAAAGCAGCTGAAAATAAAAGAGCAGCAGAGGGAGAGCACCAAAGAGCCCGAAGAGGGAAGCTCATTTAAAATTGAAGAAAACAACGGAAAGCAACAACTGCTTTCCGACAACTCATATTTACATCAAACTCAAGATTAACTATGGAGAGAAAGACCCGAGTGCGTTTTGCCCCGAGTCCGACAGGGCCGCTACATATGGGAGGAGTTAGAACTGCTCTGTACAACTACTTGTATGCAAAGCAGAGAGGAGGAGTATTTGTATTGCGCATAGAAGATACTGACTCTCAAAGATTTGTCTCCGGCGCAGAGGAGTATATTATTGAAGCTCTTGCCTGGTGCGGAATATCACCTCAGGAGGGAGTTCATAACGGCTCTGTGGCCGAAGAGCCCTCTACGCAGCACCCTTTTGCCCCATACAGACAGTCGCAGCGAAAAGAGATTTATAAAAAATATGCCCTTGAGTTAATAGAAAAGGGCTATGCCTACTATGCCTTTGACACTTCAGAAGAGCTTGACCGCCTGAGAGACGAGGCAGAATCAAGGGGGGAGACCTTTACCTACAATTATAAAGTAAGGGAGGCTCTTGAGACATCGCTGAAACTATCTGCAGATGAAACAGTAACGAGATTAGAGCAAAGTAACGACTGGGTAATAAGGTTTAAAATGCCCGAAGAGCACCTTATTCAGATGGAGGATATAATAAGAGGTAAAATAGAGGTCAATAGCTCTGCATTAGACGATAAGGTTTTATGGAAAGCCTCCGATTCACTCCCAACATACCATCTTGCAAATGTTGTGGACGACAAACTTATGGAGATAAGTGATGTTATCCGCGGAGAGGAGTGGCTACCGTCACTTCCTTTGCACTATATGCTTTACGAAGCATTCGGATGGCAAAATATAAGGCCAAATTTTGCTCACCTGTCGCTGCTTTTAAAGCCTGATGGCAAAGGGAAACTGAGTAAAAGAGATGGTGATCGCCTGGGATTTCCGGTATTTCCTATGGAGTGGAAAAGCCCTAAGGGCGAAATCTCTTCCGGCTACAGAGAAGAGGGTTATTTTCCCGAAGCCTTTGTTAATATGCTAGCTTTTCTAGGATGGAACCCCGGTACCGAACAGGAGTTGTTTACACTTGACCAGCTTGTGCAGGAGTTTTCTCTTAACAGGGTGGTAAAGTCGGGAGCCAAATTTAACCCTGAAAAGGCAAAATGGTACAACCAGGAGTATCTGAGATTAAAAAGCATCCCCGAACTTGCAGCTCAGTTTGACTTAATTCTGAAATCGAAAGGGATATACAAAGAGCCCGGGTTCATTGAATCTGTGGTAGAGCTTATAAGAGAACGGGCAGTTTTTGTAAAGGATTTCTGGGAGTTAAGCGATTACTTTTTTATTGCTCCCGAAACCTACGACCAAAAGGTGGTTAAGAAATTCTGGAAAGAAGATACTGAATTGATTATAACAGAGATTTCTCAAATAATCAAAGAGATTGACTCTTTTACAAAGGAGCATCTTGAGCAACTCCTCCCTTCACTGATAAAAGAGAGGGGATGGAATATGGGCTCGGTAATGAATTCGTTACGGCTACTGTTGGTCGGAGAGTCAAAAGGGCCATCTGTTGCTGATATTATGGCACTGATAGGCAAAGAGGAGACACTAACAAGAATATCAAAAAGAGTTTAAGATAATCCCCTTATCTTTTTTTCCCATCTCCATGCCGATTCCATTACCTCTTTCATAGGGGTACCGGCACTCCATTTAAGATATTTATTGGCTTTTGAAGGATCGGCCCAAACCTGCTCAACATCGCCGGCCCTTCTGGGTGCGATTATATAGGGTAGTTTTATTCCGGTAGCTCTTTCAAAAATTTCGATTACCTCGAGAACAGATAACCCTTTTCCCGTTCCGAGATTAAAAAATTCAATTCCACCTTCCATCTCTTTCCGGCACTCCTCTATTCTTCTTATAGCAGCCACATGAGCCTTGGCCAAATCACACACATAAATATAGTCTCTGATGCATGTTCCGTCAGGAGTTTGATAGTCGTTTCCGAAAACACTCAAAACCTCCCTTATTCCTGCAGCAGTCTGAGTTACAAAAGGGAGCAGGTTCTGCGGAACACCCAGGGGCAACTCTCCAATATGTGCCGAAGGATGGGCTCCAATCGGATTAAAGTATCGGAGAGAAATAACCTTCAGCCCCTTTTTACTTGCTGCAACAGCATCTTTAAGTATATCTTCACTCATCTGCTTTGTCTTTCCGTAAGGCGACTCCGCCGGCTTAAGTGGCGCACGCTCCGACACAGGCAGATGTTCGGGTGCAGGTTGTCCGTAAACAGTACATGAAGAAGAAAAGACTATTGCACCGGAGGGGATGGAGCTCATAATTTCGGTAAGATTTATCAGAGAAAGAATATTATTACGATAATAGTCCAAAGGCTTTTGAACACTCTCCCCCACCGACTTAAATGCGGCAAAATGAATTGCATTGCTAATTCCGGGATACTTATCAAATACTCCGGAGAGGGCCTGAAAATCGGCACAGTCAACCTTTTCGAAAGCGGGTCTTATTCCGGTAATTTTTTCAATACCATCCAGAACATCCTCTGAAGAGTTGGACAGATTATCTACTATTACAACCTCTCTGCCGGCAGCTGCCAGTTCTACAACTGTATGGGCCCCTATATATCCGGTGCCTCCGGTTACCAGTACTCTATCTCTGTTCATTCAGCTGTTGTTAAGTTATTTAAAAAAAGAGCGGATCTCCCTGCAGATAATCTCCTGGACATCCTCTGTAAGCTCTGTATGCATTGGCAAAGAGAGAACCTCTCGGGCCAGCATCTCAGAGTTATCAAGTGACACTCTTACTCTGGAAATAGATGAGAAGGCCTTTTGTTTATTCAACGACATCGGGTAATATATCATTGATGCAATCCCTTTGCCTGCAAGATACGACTTTAGCTCATCACGCCCCTCCTTAACCCTAATAGTAAACTGATGATAAACATGGGTTGATATCTGCTGCTCTTCTGGCAAAATAATCTGAGGAATACCCTGTAACATCTGCTTATATAACTGAGCAGCTTTGTATCTTGCTTCCGAGTAAGAATCGAGATGCTGAAGTTTAATTCTCAAAACGGCTGCCTGAATTGTGTCTAACCGCGAATTACAGCCAATAATATCGTGATAATATTTAACTTTTTGACCGTGGTCTGTAATCATTCTGATTCTGTTTGCCAGCATGGTATTTTGAGTGGTAATAGCACCCCCGTCGCCGTAACATCCCAAATTTTTAGTGGGAAAAAAAGAGGTACATCCGATATGACCAATTGTTCCGAGCGATTTAACCGAACCGTCAGAAAAGGTAAATTTCGCACCCAGTGCCTGAGCATTATCTTCAATAATATGCAAATTGTATTTTTGGGCCAGCTGAGATATCTTTTCCATATCTGCACCCTGACCGAAAAGATGTACCGGCACAATTGCTTTTGTCTTTTCTGTAACCGAGGGCTCTATATCTTCAACCCTGATATTGAAATTTTCCGGATTTACATCTGTAAGAACAGGTACCAGCCCCAGCAAACCTACTACCTCTGCAGTTGCAGCGTATGTGAAAGCCGGAACAATCACTTCGTCCCCCGGTTTAAGTTCAAGAGCCATCATTGCAATCTGAAGGGCATCTGTTCCGTTGGCACAGGCAATAACATATCTGGAGTTTAAGTAGTGAGCAAGGGCCTCCTCAAATTTATGAACTTCTGGTCCGTTTATAAAACTACAACTGTTCAGAACCTTTTCGATAGCAGAATCAACATCATTTTTGATTTTTAAATATTGACCCCGGAGGTCTAACATAGGGATATTCATATTAAACTTTTTAATCTTAATTGCAAATGTATAAAAATCTTGCCTCAAATAATAAATGGTTATCTTTGTTTGTTAAAGAAAAAGAGACACAACTATCTTATGAGCTACTTAGTCAGTAAAGTCGGAATTGCATCAGATCATGCAGGGTACCAGCTGAAAAAAGAGATTTCAGAGTACCTGACAAAGAATAATATTAAGGTGACAGACTTCGGCACCAACTCTTCTGAAAGCATGGATTACCCGGATGTTGCACATCCACTTGCCACCGCTGTTGAAAATGGCGACTTGCCCCTTGGTATTGCCATTTGCGGATCGGGAAACGGCATAAGCATGACTGTAAACAAACATCAGGGAATCAGGGCTGCTTTGTGCTGGAGTTCCGAACTGGCAGCACTGGCAAGGCAACACAACAATGCAAATATACTCTCTTTACCTGCTCGTTTTATTAACACCCAAACTGCTCTCTCCATTGTAGACACTTTTCTCCGGTCGGAATTTGAAGGGGGAAGACATACTAACAGAATAAACAAAATAGGATGCAAATAGATATCCGAAATACAAATTTACCCCTCTCAAAAAATATCGTAGATTACCCCGAAGGGCTTATTTTTGTGATAGATAAACCCTACGGATGGACATCTGCAGATGCTGTCCGGAAAATAAAATTTTCACTGCAAAGATGGTTCGGGGTTAAGAATATAAAGGTTGGTCATGCCGGCACACTTGATCCGCTGGCAACGGGTGTCCTTCTTGTTTGCGCAGGAAAAGCCACAAAAATGGCAGACTCTCTTCAAAGCCAAACTAAAGAGTATATTGCCGAAATAACTTTCGGAGCAACAACCCCCTCATTCGATCTGGAAAAAGAGATTGACTCATACTTTCCGTGCAACCACATTACAAAGGAAAATATCGTAAGCATACTACCCGAATTTACCGGCGAACTTGACCAGCTCCCCCCGGTTTTCTCTGCCAAGCTTATTGACGGAAAAAGGGCATACGACATTACAAGAGCCGGAAAGGTTGCAGAGGTAAAACCGGCAAAAATAACAATTTACAATCTGGAGGTTATCTCATTTAACTCTCCGGTACTAAAAATTGCAATAGAGTGCAGTAAAGGCACTTACATACGATCATTTGCAAGAGACATCGGAGAACGGTTAAACAGCGGAGCATATCTCAGCGCTCTTATCAGGAGCTCTTCCGGAGAATTCAGAGTAGAAAATGCAATTTCAATGGATAAGCTGAAACTTTTTTTGGAATAATTCGTATAACTATATACTTGTTTTTTATCAACAGAAGTATTATTATGAAATTATCCCAATTCAACTACCCCTTAAACCCCGATCAAATAGCCAAGTACCCTTCAAAACACCGTGATGAGTCGCGGCTAATGGTTCTTCATAAAAAAAGCGGCGAAATAGAACACCGTATTTTCAAAGACATCCTCGAATACTACTCAGAAGAAGATCTTTTTATTTTCAACAACACAAAGGTGTTTCCTGCCAGTCTTTACGGCAACAAAGAGAAGACCGGGGCAGAAATCGAGGTTTTCTTGCTAAGAGAGCTGAACAGAGAACAAAGGCTATGGGATGTTCTTGTCGATCCTGCAAGAAAAATAAGAATTGGAAATAAACTCTACTTCGGAGAGAATGACAATCTGGTTGCCGAGGTTATTGACAATACAACCTCAAGGGGCAGAACACTTCGTTTTTTGTTTGACGGTACTCACGAAGAGTTTCGTTCTACACTCTTCAAACTCGGAGAGATGCCTATTCCAAAGTGGATCAGACCAAAGGCAGAAACTATTGATATTGAGAGGTATCAAACAATTTTTGCTCTTCACGAAGGTGCTGTTGCAGCACCGGCGGCAGGGCTCCATTTCAGCCGCGAACTTCTTAAGAGAATGGAGATAATGGGAATCAATACAACCAGCATAACTCTTCACATGGGGCTTGGTCACTTCAGGACAGTTGATGTAGAAGATTTATCTAAACATAAGATGGATTCTGAACAAGTGATAATTACCGAAGAGACCGCAAACACAATTAATGCTGCAAAGGCAAAAGGGAAAAAAGTAATATCGGTAGGTGTTACCGTTATGAGGGCAATTGAAACAACTGTAACCACACAAAAAGAGGTTAAACCCTACAACGGGTGGACCAATCGTTTTATTTTTCCTCCCTACTCTTTCTCGATTGCCGACGCCCTTATTTCCAATTTCCAGCTTCCGCAAAGCACAATGCTTATGACAGCTGCCGCTTTCGGAGGGTACGACAATGTGATGAGAGCATACTCAGTTGCTCTTAAAGAGGGATATAAAGTAGGCACATACGGTGATGCCCTTCTTATTATTTAATTATGGGAAAAGAGGAGATTGTTTGCCTTTTGGCTCTAAATAAGATACTTAACTATAACGGCAAAGCAGCAATAGAGCTGCTCTCGTTAACAGGTTCGGCAAAAGGGGTATTTGAGCTGTCAACAGACCAGCTCGCAACAATATTCAACAATAGCTCCAGGTACATCTCCCAGATTAAAGATCAAAAAAACATAAAAGAGGCCGAGCACGAGTATGAGTGGGTCGTTTCTCAGGGAATAGAGCTGCTCTGCCCTACAGACCCCTCTTCCGGTTATCCACGCTCTTTGCTTAACTGCGAAGATTACCCGATTCTTCTCTATAAAAAAGGTGCTCTTAAATTAAATAACTCTCCGGTAATTTCTGTTGTCGGAACAAGAAGAGCTACAGCTTCAGGCATTAAGCTCTGCGAAAATATAGTTCAGGAGATTTCCGAACTGACACCGGAAGCTGTTATTGTAAGCGGCCTTGCTTACGGAATTGATATTACCGCTCACAGGGCTGCCCTAAAGTACGGGTTGGCAACAGTGGCTGTTCTGGGAAACAGCATCGACAAAATTTATCCTGTAGCACACTCTTCGACTGCAAAAGAGATTTGCAAATCCGGAGCCGTAATCAGCGAGTTTCCGAGAAGCAGTCAGGGCCACAAAATCAATTTTTTACAAAGAAACCGGATAATTGCAGGAATATGCGATGCTCTGCTGGTAGTGGAGTCTGACGACAGCGGAGGATCGATGATAACTGCAACTCTTGCATCATCCTACGGAAAGGAGATATTCGCAGTTCCGGGAAGATTATCCGACCCTCGTTCACGGGGATGTAATAAACTTATTGCAGAAAACAGAGCTTCACTTTTTTTGTCGGTACCGTCATTTCTGGAATCGTGCAGAATCCCTTTCATGAAAAGGGCAAAAGAGGAGCAGCGTGAAATTATATTTGGCTCCGAAGGCAATGACAAAGAAAAAATTTTAGTAGCTTTAACATCTGAGAGAGAATTATCAATCGACCAACTTTCCATTAATACAGATATTGAGCACAGGATAATCTCCACTTATCTTCTCGAACTCGAACTCGAAGGAAAAATTATTGCTCTGCCGGGCAAAAGATACACTCTCAGCTAAATTTTGTTAAATGACCGAACTTGTAGATACCCATATACATCTGTACGACAACTCTTTTAATAACGACATTGCTACGGTTACAGAGAGGGCTGCAGAAGCAGGAGTTACAGCAATGATACTTCCGGCAATAGACAGTTCGTATTACGAGCAGATGAGCATAACGGCCGGTGAACTGAAAGGTATAGCGTATGAGACAATCGGGCTGCACCCTACATCAGTTAAGCAAAACTGGGAAAAAGAGCTGGAGTTTGTTTTTGAAAATCTTCCAAAAAAAGAGTTTAAAGCCATTGGAGAAATAGGAGTTGATACTTATTGGTCTAAAGAGTTTCTGCAACAGCAGATAATTGTCTTTGAAGAGCAGCTTAAGCTGGCTGCTTCACATAATTTACCGGTAATAATTCACTCACGCGATGCCACTGAAATTATTTTAAACTCCCTAAATAAATTAAAATCCCTCTCTTTAAGAGGGGTATTTCATGCGTTCTCAGGAAGCTTAGAAACTTATCGTAAAATCTCAGATTACGGTAACTTTATGGTTGGCATAGGAGGTGTGGTAACATTTAAGAACAGTAAGCTATCTGATGTTGTAAAAAAGATGGATATCAACCATCTTGTTCTTGAAACCGACGCCCCTTGGCTAACGCCCTCTCCCCACAGAGGAAAGAGAAACGAACCCTCCTATCTGCAGTTAATTGCAGCCGGCGTTGCCTCTGCCAGAGAGTGCAGTTACTCACATATTGCCGAAATAACAACCAGGAATGCAAAAACCCTGTTTAACATCCCTTAAACTATGAAAGCCAACATCCTTCTTATATATACGGGCGGAACCATAGGGATGAAGCAAGATCCCGAAACTCTTGCTCTTACTCCTTTTAATTTTGATCAGATTCTGGCAGAGGTTCCGGAACTGAAAAAATTTGTTCACACAATTGATACCTTCTCTTTTTCACCGGCTATAGACTCTTCCGATATAGAGCCATTTTGCTGGAAAGAAATTGCAGAGGTTATTTTAACCAAATATTCAAAATACGACGGTTTTGTTATTTTGCACGGAACCGACACAATGTCCTACTCAGCTTCGGCATTAAGTTTTATGCTGGAGAATCTGGAAAAGCCTGTAATTTTCACAGGGAGTCAGCTACCTATTGGTATGCTCAGAACCGACGGTAAAGAGAACCTTATCTCTTCTATCGAAATTGCCGCTACCAGGGACAGCGATGGCCGTGCAATGGTTCCGGAGGTGTGTGTCTACTTCGAGAGCCAATTGTACAGAGGCAACAGAACAACAAAGATAAATGCAGAGAATTTCAGGGCTTTTACATCACCCAATTATCCTTGTCTGGCCGAAGCTGGAATACATATAAAGTATAACACCCCATTTATTTACTATCCTAAGGAATGGGGCAAAACGCTAAAGATAAACACCTCTCTCGACACAAATATTGCCATTCTCAAAATAATTCCCGGAATTAACTCTTCTGTTGTTAAGAGCACTCTTGAAATACCCGGACTCAGAGCCCTTGTCATTGAGACATACGGGTCGGGAAATGCTCCCACAAAAGATTGGTTTATAAATCTTTTGCTACAGGCAATACAAAAAGGAATTATTATTATTAATATTACTCAGTGTCTTGCAGGGAGTGTCGATATGGATGCATACTCAACAGGAATCCTGCTTAAAAAGATAGGAGTTATAAGCGGTTTCGACTCTACAACAGAAGCAGCTGTAGCAAAATTATTTTTTTTACTTGGACATTATAATAATAATCAGGAAATTATCTCTTATCTTACAAAAAGTTTAAGAGGAGAAATTACAATCAATTAGTGTTTATTAAAAAAATCTTTATAAATTGCACGATAATTGAATTTGTCTTGAAAACAGATAAC
>CAYGGD010000002.1:0-38057 GCA_964349315.1 uncultured Muribaculaceae bacterium | reverse complement strand
CTTTATAATACATCTATACCTATTTATATAAATAATAATTTATACCTTTGGGGGTCATTTACAAATGGTAAACAGCATGAAGTCAGATAAAATAGTAATTATACCCACTTACAACGAAAAGGAGAATATTGAAAAAATAATCAGAGCCGTTTTCAATCTATCTCAAGAATTTCACATACTTATTGTAGATGATGGCTCTCCCGACGGCACTGCCACAATTGTAAAAGAGCTTCAAAATGAGTTTTCTAACTCTTTACATATAATGGAAAGAACAGAAAAGTCCGGACTTGGCTCTGCCTACATAGCCGGTTTTAATTGGTGTTTACAAGGGGATTACAACTTCATTTTTGAAATGGATGCCGATTTTTCTCATAATCCGGATGATTTGCCAAAGTTATACCAGGCCTGCTATGATGGAGCCGATCTTGCAATAGGCTCCAGATACTGTAAGGGAGTGAGTGTTATAAACTGGCCAATCGGAAGGGTTGTAATGTCGTATTACGCCTCTACCTATGTTAGGAAAGTGCTTGGAATGAAGATATTCGACACAACTGCAGGGTTCAAATGTTACCGGAGAAAAGTATTGGAAAGCATTGATTTTAAAAGGATTCGAATGAGAGGATACGGCTTTCAAATTGAGATGAAATACAATACTTTTAAACTTGGTTTTAAAATTGAAGAGGTTCCAATTATTTTTGTGGACAGAACAGAGGGCACATCAAAAATGAGCAGCGGGATATTCGGAGAGGCCTTCTGGGGTGTTATCAAGATGAGATTTAGAAAAATTAAGCCCGTAACAGAGTAATTATGTCATCAGGATACCATTTGATAAGAAACGGAACCCTTATAAACGAAGGGGAGTCGTTCAGGGGATCACTACTCATGAGTGGTGATAAAATTGCAAAGATTTTTGTTGAAGGCGAAGAGCTTCCCGGTGCCGAAAAGATAACAGATGCCGAGGGTTGTCTGATAATACCCGGAGTTATTGACGACCATGTACATTTTAGAGAACCGGGCAATACTCATAAAGGTGATATCGCATCAGAAAGTGCTGCTGCAGTTCTAGGAGGTATCACCTCCTACATGGATATGCCAAACAACAATCCTCCTGCAGTTACAATAGAGCAAATCAAAGCCAAGGAGAAAATAGCAGCTGAATGTTCATATGCCAACTACTCATTTTATCTTGGAGCAACAAATGACAATGTTGAAGAGATTCTATGCGCAAATCCGGAATCTGTTTGTGGCGTAAAGGTCTTTATGGGATCTTCTACCGGAAATATGCTTATAGACAATCAGGAATCGCTTGAGAGAATATTCAGAGAGTCTCCTTTATTAATTGCAACTCACTGCGAGTATGAACCAGTAATAAGGGAGAACTTAGAGTCGGCAATCGAAAAATACGGGAAATACGAGATCCCTTTTGAAGAACACTGCAACATCCGGAGCAGAAGTGCTTGCATAAAATCTACAGAAATAGCGTTGGAGTTGGCCCTGAAATACAATTCGAGGCTACATATTCTTCATATCAGCACTAAAGAGGAGATTGATTTAATAAGAGAGGCCATAAAGATTAACCCCAATATTTCAGGTGAAATTTGCGTTCACTATTTATTGCTCGACAACTCAATGTACAAAACAATGGGGTCGATGATGAAATGCAATCCATCCATTAAGGAGCTTAGCGATAAAGAGGCCCTGATTAAGGCGGTAAAAGAGGGTGTTATCAGAGTAATTGCCACAGATCATGCACCTCACACAAAAGAGGAGAAAAGCAAATCATATATAGAATCTCCGTCCGGATTACCGTTAGTTCAACACTCACTTCAATTAATGATTGAGTTGTATAAAGATGGTGTTTTTTCAATGGAAGAGGTAGTAGACAGAATGTGTCATGCTCCCGCAGAAAATTTTAAAATTAAATCAAGAGGTTACTTAAGGGAGGGTTATTTCGCAGATATTGCAATCATTAATCTAAACCAGACAGACTCTATATCTACAGTTAATCCTGCATATAAATGCGGGTGGACACCGTTTCAAGGGAAATCTTTTAGGTCAAGTGTTGTCCATACTTTTATCAATGGAATACATATTGTCGAGAAAGGAAAACTAAATAATATTATAGCAGGTAAAAAACTATCATTTAATTATGCAGTTCAGCAGTAAAAGCGTTGTATATCTATCCGTTTCGACGGCAGTTTTTCTTTGGGGAGTATCATTTTTATGGAGTAATTCAATTTTACAGCAAGGGTTTCCGGTTTTCTCGCTGATGTTTTTCAGAATAACATTTGCGGCAATAGTCCTTTCTGTTTTTTCTTTTACTGCCAAAAAAGTGACAAAAGTTAAGCGAGAAGATTGGGGATGGTTTCTTCTTCTGGTATTGCTGGAACCATTTCTGTATTTTATCGGAGAAGCTGTTGGTCTTAAGACTCTTAATTCTCCGACAATCAGCTCGGTAATCATATCAACAATTCCACTTTTTGCGTTAATAGCAGGAGTCTTTATTTATAAAGAGAAGATCTCTCTACTCAATATCTTTGGTATCTCAATCACACTACCGGGGATACTATTGATTGTTATGAATAATGGAAGCACCGGAATAGATCAAAGCAAGGGAATTCTGTTTCTTATGATGGCAGTATTTGCTGCTGTAGGTTACTCTGTAGTGGTGAAAAAGCTGGCACATAAATACAATAGTTACACCATAGTTACATATCAGCATATACTAGGCTCTCTTTACTTTTTGCCTTTTTTTCTTATTCTGGATTACCCGGATTTCACAAGGCAGACACTTACTCTGGATATCATCAAATCACTACTTTATCTCTCTATCCTCTGTTCGAGCCTTGCATTTATACTATTTATAAATGCAATAAAAGAGTTGGGAGTGGCAAGAGCAAACATCTTTACTTCAATTGTACCCGTAATATCTGCATTTGCTGCATTTGTCATGGGACAGGATACAATGAATTTACGGAAGATTATTGGAATAATTGTGGTAGTAACCGGAGTTATCCTTGCTCAGAGGAGGAAGCGTCAAGCCCCTTTAGAGTAAGCTGAATCCTTCCCCTTTTGAAGTCTACATCCAGTACCTTTACAAGAAGATGCTGGTGTAACTTAACCACATCAGAGGGGTTTGAAACAAATTTATCTGCAAGTTGCGAGATATGAATCAGACCATCCTGCTTAATGCCTATATCTACAAATGCACCGAAATTTGTAATATTTGTGATGATTCCCGGCAACACCATACCAATTTTAAGGTCGTCTATAGAGAATACTTCCGAAGAGAATTCCATCACCTTTGCAAATTTACGGGGGTCTCTGCCAGGTTTAGAGAGCTCTTCCATAATATCTTTTAACGTTGGCTCACCTACCTCCTCAGAAATATATCTTTTAATATCAATCTTTGATCTAACGACAGGGTCAGTAACAATATCTTTAACAGACAACATTAAGTCGGAGGCGATTCTGCTGACCAGGTCATATCTCTCAGGATGAACAGCTGTATTATCTAACGGATTATCGGAATCGGGTATTCTTAGAAAGCCCGCACTCTGTTCAAACGCTTTTTCTCCAAGGCGCTTAACATTAAGTAGCTCTAATTTAGACCTAAATGGACCATAATTGGATCTGTGATCGACAATATTCTTAGCAATCGACGGACCAAGACCTGACACATAGCTTAAAAGATGCTTACTTGCAGTATTTAAGTTGACTCCTACTTTATTAACACAGCTAACTACCGTATTGTCCAGCATCTCTTTTAATAGAGACTGATCTACATCGTGCTGATACTGACCTACTCCTAGCGACTTAGGGTCAATTTTTACAAGCTCAGCAAGAGGATCCATAACTCTTCGACCTATTGAGACAGCCCCTCTAACAGTTACGTCAAAGTTTGGGAACTCCTCTCTTGCAACTGGAGAGGCAGAGTAAATTGAAGCCCCGTCTTCACTTACAGAATAAACCTGTAAACCATTAGGAAGTGGAATCTTTTTGATAAAACTCTCAGTCTCACGGCTGGCAGTGCCATCTCCAATAGCAATAACTTCAATTTTATATGCCTCTACAAGATTTGAAATTTTCTTAATTGCATTAATTTTTTCATTAACAGGAGGGTGAGGATAAATCGTATCGTTATGCAGCAGCTCCCCCTGCTCGTCAAGACATACAATTTTACATCCTGTTCTGAAACCGGGATCAAGAGCCAGCACTCTTTTCTGGCCAATAGGTGCAGCAAGAAGCAAGGAGGTTAAATTTTCTCCAAATACTTTAACAGCCTCTCTGTCGGCTCTCTCTTTTGCTATTTTAAATGCCTCATTTTCGATAGAGGGATGTAATAGCCGTTTGAAGGAGTCCTCAATTGCAGCAATAATCTGATCTTTACAGCTATTACTTACTCCGTCGTACTTGCTGAAAACCGCCCTTTTTATAATCTCAATTGATTGGTTGTTATCTACCTCTAATTTAAGAGAGAGATGCCCCTCTTTTTCTCCCCTTAAAACAGCAAGAATTCTGTGAGAAGGCATAGAGCTTAAAGAGCCGCTAAAATCGAAATAGTTTTTAAACTTGCTGGAATCCTCATCTTCATCTTCTAACCCTCTTTGTCTTTTAGCAACAAGCATAGCGTATTTCCCGTACTGAAGGCGAAGTGACTCCCTTACAGAAATATTTTCATTTATACTCTCTGCAATAATATCTCTGGCACCTTTAAGAGCATCATCGGTATCTGATATGTCATTTACAACAAACTTTTCGGCATACAGCTTAATATCACTTTCTTTCATCTCCATTATTGCATCCGCAAGAGGTTCAAGTCCATTTTCTCTGGCAATGCTAGCTCTTGTTCTCCTCTTTGGTTTGTAAGGAAGATATATATCTTCAAGAGCATTAAAATCTGTGCAGAGCTCAATCTGGTCTTTTAATTCCTGAGTCAGTTTGTCCTGATCTTCAATACTCTTTATAATTGAAGTTTTTCTCTTTTCAAGCTCCTCAAATTTATTATGAAAGTGCTTTATCTCTGCTACCTGAACCTCATCGAGACCTCCGGTTCTCTCTTTACGATATCTAGATATAAATGGGATTGTCGACCCTTCTTCAAAAAGTTCGATGCAATTTTCAACCTGCCATAAGGCAACCGAAAGTGTTTGAGTAATGAAATTTAAATAGACTTTATTCATGTGAAACTTGTTGCAATTGATCTCTGTATGCTGAAAATATTTTTGATTTGGAGACAAACCCCATATAGGTACCACTTTTGGATGTTACAGGCAAATTCCAGGCGCCTGATTTTTCAAATTTTCTCATTACCTGTTCCATTTTGTCATCCGGGTACACAGTAACGGGTGGCTCTTTCATTAACTGTTTTACTGAAAGAGAATCATAGAGTTCTCTCTGAAACATAATCTCCCTGAGATCGTCCAACAGAATTATTCCATTTAATGTCCCTTTTTTGTCGACAACAGGAATGAGGTTTCGTTTGGAATTTGCAATAACCTTGATAACGTCAGACAGATAGCATTCAGGAGAGACCGATTTAAAATCACGTTCAATCAAATCTGCAGTTTTAAGCAAAGTCAGGACTGCCTTATCACTGTCGTGAGTCAGAAGTTCTCCGGCATTAGCAATTCGTTTTGTATAAATTGAGTAAGGTTCAAATGCCCTTATTGTAGCAAATGAAACAACCGATGTAATAATTAATGGCATTAAAAGAAGATATCCTCCGGTAATTTCGGCAATAAGAAATATTGCAGTTAGTGGTGCCTGCATAACTCCTGCCATTAAACCAGCCATGCCAACCAAGGCAAAATTTGACTCCGGAAGAGATGTAACACCTGTGTTATTTATAAAGCGGCTCAATACAAAACCGGCAACACCTCCAATAAAAAGAGTTGGCCCGAAAGTTCCTCCTACTCCCCCACCGGCATTTGTGAAAGACATCGCAAGAACCTTAAAGAGTATTATAAAACTGAAAAACAGAATAATAAACCACTGATTCTCGAGTAAAGAGCCATATAAACTTGGCCCTATCGCTCCTTGAATATCTCCATTTAAAAGCGAAGTTAAAGAGCCATAACCCTCTCCATAAAGGGGAGGAAAAAGAAATATTAATAATCCGAGAGATATAGCTGAGAGTGCCCATCTTTTATAAGGATTCTCTATTTTCTTAACTCTGTCCTCAACAAAAAGTGTTGTTCTTGTAAAATATAGCGAGAGAAAACCGCAAAAAATACCCAGTAAGATATAGAAAGGCATATTTGACATATTAAAACTCTCTATTGTATTGCTAAAAACAACTGCATCGCCAACAAACAGATAAGATATAGTTGTCGCTGTAACTGCAGACACCAGTAAAGGCAAAAGGGAGGTCATTGAGATATTGAAGAGTAATATCTCCAAAGTAAAGAGTATTCCTGCGAGTGGGGCTTTGAAAATACCGGCAACCGCCCCAGCTGCACCACAACCAAGGAGTATTGTCATATGCTTGTATGATAATCCGGTTACACGTGCAATATTAGAACCTATCGCCGCACCTGAGTACACTATTGGTGCCTCAGCTCCTACCGAGCCTCCAAAACCTATAGTTACAGAACTGGAAAGAATCGACGACCATGTATTGTGAGCTTTTATTTTAGACTCACTTTTGGAAATTGCCAGCAAGACCTTTGTAACTCCATGACCGATATTATCCTTAACAAGAAATCTGACCACTAGTAATGCTATCAGCATACCAAGACCGGGATAAATTAGATATAAAAAACTTTCGGCAGTTGTATTAAACCAACCCTTAAGTCCCCAGACAAAAAAGTATATAAGCTTTTTTAGAATAACTGCGGCAAATCCACTCAGAGCCCCTACAATCAAAGCAAGGATGATAAGCATTCTGCTCTCATTCATCCTGTGCAACTTGCCGGAAATATACTCTAGGTAGTTTTTCATACTGTTACGAGTGCGAAATTACAAAAAAAGCCGGACAAATGCCCAGCTGTTTTGATATGAATTTTGTTATTAGTCGTCGCTCTCTTCTTCTTCTGAAAAGGAGGCACTTGAATCATCATCCGGAAACTCGTCGGGGTCACCCGCATCGTCATCAGAACCACCTCCGAAAAGACCTCTTTCAAGATCTTCGTAATCGTCAATTTTTACATCTACCTTAACAAGATATATTGCATCCGGAACTTCCAGAGATATTGCATAAAAAAAAGAACCATCCGGTTTTTCTACTTTAAAAACCTCACCCATGTAATCGGCATAACCTCTGGGATATTTCTCCTTAAAGGCCGCCAATAATTCAGGGTTTAAATTGGCATAACTAACAACTGCACGCTTCTTTTCCGTCCGGTTAGGTGAAGCCGATACCTTTCCTTTGGGTGTGATATTTGATTTATCCATATATTGCACTTTCGATTATTCAAATTGGGCTGCAATTATAATGCAATTTTTTATAAATATTCAGCTTTTTTTATTTTTTATTTAAAAAAAAAGATTTTTGTTTTTTCTTTTTTTCAGGATCTCTTTCTACAAAAATTTTTTTCAGCGTTTTAGGATCTACTCCGGAATAAAATGCAGCTGCCGAACGAGTCATTGGTGTCGGCGTAAAATCCTGTACCTGTTCGAGTTGAACTCCTCTCAACGCGCTTTGAAATGAGAGGGCTCTCATATGTTCCATTGTGCATCCCGGATGTGAAGATATAAAATATGGAATTAACTGATATTTTTTGCCGTTAATTTTTGTAATTTTTTCAAATTCATCTTTTAGAAAAACAAAAGAATCAAATGATGGCTTCCCCATTAATTTCAAAACACTATCCTCAGTATGTTCAGGAGCAACTTTTAACCTCCCCGATGTGTGATTCAGAACAAGCTCTTTGAAATATTTTTCACCTGAATTGTTATGATAGCCGCGAGAACTCAAGAAGAGATCGTATCTGATTCCACTGGAGACAAAACACTTTTTTACTCCGGGAACAGAAGCAGCCCGATTGTAAAGATCGAGCAGTGGCTGATGTGAGATATCAAGATTCTTACAAATAGAGGGATAGTTACAGCTGTCTCTGTTGCATATTGCACATAAATCAATTTTTTTGCCTCTCATCTTGTACATATTTGCCGTTGGCCCTCCAATATCAGAGATATACCCTTTAAACTCTTCGTTCTTGGAAATTAGATCAATCTCATTAAGTATAGACTCCTCTGAGCGAGAGTGCACAAATTTTCCTTGGTGTGCAGAGATTGTGCAAAAACTACAGGAACCAAAACATCCACGATGAGTGTTAACAGAAAATTTAATCATCTCAAAAGCAGGGATATGTTTACCCTTATATCTGAAATGTGGTTTTCTTGTGTAAGGCAAATCGTAGTATTCATCAATAAAACCATCCTTTGGCACATAAAATGGGGGATTTACATGCACATACTTCCCAAAAGAGGGTTCTATGATTGGTGCCGGATACATAAGATTTGATTGCTGTTCGATAATATTAAAATTGTGAACAAATGATAGCCTGTTTTTTAAAACCTCCTCAAAGGATTTAATAACAACAGGGTTTTTAAATGTAGTCTCCTTACTATCAGAAATGTATACAATCTGATTAATATCCTTCAGCTGATCAATATTTTTCTCGAGAGATAGTCGCAAAGCAATCTCCTTAATGGCCTGCTCGCCCATTCCGTAAACCAGAATATCTGCCTTGGAATCGAATAAAACAGATGGTTTGAGTGAATCCTGCCAATAATCGTAATGAGTAACTCTCCTGAGAGAGGCTTCAACGCCTCCGATAACCACCGGTACATCCGGAAAAAGTTGCTTAAGAATAGATGAATATACGCTTACAGCGTAATCTGGCCTCCTTCCTGCTGCTCCATCTGGTGAATAGGCATCATTACTTCTAAGCCTTTTAGCGGCGGTGTAATGATTTATCATCGAGTCCATTACACCTGAATTAACCCCAAAGAATAATCTAGGTCTGCCTAATTTTTTGAAATCCCTTAAATCATCCTGCCAGTTGGGTTGCGGAACAATAGCAACCCGATATCCGCATTTTTGCAAAAAACGACCAATAACAGCTGTACCAAATGAGGGATGATCGATATAAGCATCACCGGTAAAAAGAATTACGTCGGCATACTCCCATCCGAGCATCTCCATCTCTTTTTTAGAGGTTGGCAAAAAGCCGTGATTGTTATTGTGCATACTACATTCTGTCGGGGAGTGATATCCCTAAAATATCCATCGCCTTTTTAAGCACATCCGAAATAGACTTAATAAGAGCCAGTCTTTGAAGTTTAATCTCTGTGTCTGCCTCTTTTAGGATAGAAGTTTCGTGGTAATACTGATTAAACTCTCTGGCCAGCTCATAGGCATAATTAGCAATTACCGCCGGGGAGTGTGCAACTCCTCCCTCTTTTATCTTTTCAGGGAAGAAATTAAGAAGTTTAATTATCTCCCTCTCTTTATTGTTAATGAGCGATCTGTTAAGGGTTGGGTATAAACTCTGCTCTGCTCCCTTTCTTAAAATAGATTTAATTCTGGCATGAGTGTACTGAATAAAAGGACCTGTGTTACCATTAAAATCAATTGATTCTTTTGGATCAAACAACATGGTCTTTTTGGGATCTACCTTAATTATAAAGTATTTAAGAGCACCTAATCCGAGCATCTCAAACAGCGACTCTTTTTCACTGCTCTCCATCCCTTCCAGTTTGCCTAGCTCCAGAGATGTATCTTTAGCTGTCATTACCATGTTTTCCATTAAATCATCTGCATCAACAACCGTACCCTCTCTCGATTTCATTTTACCTTCAGGTAACTCTACCATTCCGTAAGACAAATGATAAATTGAGTCGGCCCACTCATACCCTAGTTTTTTCAGCAAGAGCTTTAAAACCTGAAAATGGTAGTTCTGTTCATTTCCTACCACATATATGTGCTCGTCAAATGAATACTCACTGTATCTTTGTTGCGCAGTTCCCAAATCCTGTGTAATGTACACAGATGTGCCATCAGCCCGCAGAAGCAGCTTCTCATCAAGACCCTGATCAGTTAAGTCGCACCAAACAGAACCATCCTCTTTTTCTGTAAACACCCCTTTTTTAAGGCCATCCTGAACTAAACATTTACCCAATAGATAGGTTTCAGACTCATAGTATATTTTGTCGAAAGAGACACCCATTCTTTTATAAGTAGCATCAAACCCTTCGTAAACCCAACCATTCATGGTTTGCCACAGATTTTTAACATCGCTCTCTTCTCTCTCCCACTTAACCAACATCTCCTGAGCCTCTTTAAGTATAGGAGCCTGCTTCTCAGCCTCTTCTTCGGACAAACCGGAATTCACCAACTCTTTTATTTGCTCTTTAAGCATATTGTTAAAGGCAACATAGTATTTTCCAACCAAATGATCACCTTTTATCCCAGACGATTCAGGTGTCTCTCCGCCTGAAGTTTTCTGCCATGCAATCATCGATTTACATATATGAATTCCCCTGTCATTAACAAGATTAACCTTAATTACTTTATGTCCGTTAGCTTCAAGTAACCTTGACACAGCCCATCCTAAAAGATTATTTCTGATGTGTCCCAAATGGAGAGGTTTGTTTGTGTTGGGAGACGAAAACTCAACCATTACACACTTACCGGTATCGGGCAACTGACCAAAGTTGTCGTTAGACACTATCTTTTCAAAAACATCAATCCAATAGTTATCCGCCAGTTTAATATTTAAAAAACCCTTTACAACATTAAAATTCTCTATCAGATCACAGTTAGCCATAATGTGATTTCCAATATCTCTGCCTGTCTCTTCAGGTGATTTTTTGGATAGCTTTAAGAGTGGAAACATTACTGCAGTAATATCACCTTCAAACTCTTTTCTGGTTGCCTGAGTTTGTATTAATGAAGTGTGAAGCTCTTTAGAGTATAACTCTTTAATTGCATCTGAGACCAGATTATATATTAAATGTTCGGGATTCATTATTTAATTATTTAGAAAAATATTTTTTCATCTCTTTTTTGACTTTTGGTGCGAGAATAAACATTGAAATCATCGTTGGAAATGCCATTAAAGCATAAGCACTGTCAACAATTCCTACCACAATATCGAGAGAGACCATAGCACCCACAACAAGCATAATTAAAAAGAAATAGTTGTAGTAATGTGCATACTTAGCACCAAATAAAAAGTTTGTACACTTCACTCCGTAATATGAGTAAGTGAACATTGTGGAGAAGGCAAAGATAGTTACCATCATCATCAGCAGGTAGTGACCTAGCCCCGGGATAGACATTTCAAAGGAGTCCATTGCTATTTTAATTCCCTGAATCTGATTTGATTCATAGTTACCGTTAATCAATATCGCTAATGCAGTCAAAGTACATACAAGGCCAGAATCAATAGAGGGTCCTATCATGGCAACAAGGCCCTCTCTTACCGGCTGATTATTTTTAGATGCACCGTGCATCATTGATGCTGTACCCACACCAGCCTCATTAACGAGAGTAGCTCTTCTTACTCCAATAATTATTGCTGTACCGGCTATTCCGCCTGCACCAGCTTTAAAATCGAAGGCACCAGAAAAAATTGAAGCAAAAACTTCCGGCACCTGAGGTATATTTGTAAGAATAATATAGGCCACAATAATAAAGTAGAGTGCCACCATTGCCGGAACCACCCTGGCCGATACTTTTGAAATACGCTTGATACCTCCCAGAATCACTATTGAAACAAGAAGGCATATAATAACACCTATTATAAATCTGATTAGCATTGAGCTTTCTATGCCGGTCTCAAATGTTATAATTGTTGTAATTGCCTCTGTAAGCTGGTTTGCTTGCCATAAACAGAGAGTACCAATAAGACCAAAAACAGAGAAAAAAATAGCTGCCGGCTTCCACTTTGGCCCTAAGCCTTTGGTAATAACATACATTGGCCCCCCCTGAGGTTCTCCGGCGGAGTCTTTATCCTTATACATAATTGTTAATGTACCCTCAAAGAACTTTGTCGCCATCCCTACAATTGCACTCACCCACATCCAGAAAATTGCACCGGGACCTCCCATCGTAATTGCAACAGCAACACCGGAAATACTCCCCATCCCAACAGTAGCCGCTATTGCGCTGGTGAGTGCCTCAAAAGAACTGATTTGTCCGGGAGCATCTTTATCAGAGGATTTCAGTGACTTTAAAGCCCTTCCGTAATAGCGAAAAGGTATAAAACCGGAGTAAATCAGAAAGAAGAGACCTCCGCCTATCAGTAACAGAAAAAGGGGCATCCCCATAAAATCACTAAATCCTGTAATTGAATTTTCAAGAACTGTCCAAAATTGAGTCATATTAATTATGTTTAGTTTGTATATATTACCTGTTTACTCCGGCATTTCAAATTCCTCGGATTCTTCGGTTTCCTCGGACAAATTCAGCTTTTTAGCTACAATATTGACTGTGGTCCCTTGAACTAAAAGCGATATTATGGTTATAAAAAAAACAATATTAAACATGATCCTTGCATTTTCCAAACCCTGTATCAGAGGATAAGTGGCAAACACAATAGGGACAGCTCCTCTGAGACCAACCCATGAGACAAAATGTCGGGTGTTCATAGAAAGGCCTTTAAAAGGAAGCAGAGAAATAAATACAGAAAAGGGTCGGGACAAGAATATCATTGTAAATGATATTGCAAGACCTATTACGGCAATTTCAAATGTAAAGAGATCCTTGGGGCTAACCAGTAGACCCAGAGTTAAAAAAAGTACCAGCTGGCCTAGCCAGGCAACTCCGTCAAAAAAAGTATAAGCAGACGGATCACACTGAGTTTTACTGTTACCGATAGTCAAGCCTGCTATATATACAGCCAGGAAACCATTTCCTCCAATAAGATCAGTAAATGAAAACGTAAAAAACAGTGAAGCGAGCAACATTATATGGTATAAAGACTTGCTTTCAAAATTTACCTTATTTACAAAAAAGAGAGTCGCTTTTGCAATCAGAAAACCACATATTGCACCTATACCGAACTGAGTAACCAACTTAACAAGGAAAGAGATAAGTCCGATATCTCCTGATTGGGTCATTTTAAGAAAAATTATAACGAGCATAAAGGCCATTGGATCATTGCTTCCACTTTCCAGCTCAAGGAGGGGTCTGATATTATGTTTTAACTTAACAGCCTTAGATCTTAAAATAGAAAAAACTGAAGCAGAATCTGTCGACGACATTATGGAGGCCAGAAGCATCGATTCCGGTAGTGAGAATGAGACAAACCTAACAAACATATTTGTCATAAGGTAAATAACCGACCCTGTAAAAAGAGTTGTTAAAAGAACACCAAGGGATGAGAGGAAAATTCCCGGGCCCAATACCGGTTTTATCTCCTGTATATTAGTATCTAACCCTCCGGAAAAGAGTATAACACTTAATGCTATAAGACCTACAAACTGAGCAATATAGGGGCTATTGAACTCTATCCCGAACCCGTCACTGCCAAAAAGCATTCCGACACCCAGAAAAAGCAATAAAACAGGAATTCCAAATCGGTACCCGGCTTTACCGGCAAGAATGCTGATAAATAACAGTACAGAACCGATAAGCAGGACATTTTCTGTTGTTACATTCATATGAGTTGTTATTCACTGTAAGTTGCAAATATAAAAAAAAGGGCTCGTTAAAGAGCCCTTATCAGTATAAAAAGAGACTATTTAAGTCCTCTGTTTTTAAGAAGCGGCTCAATTCCCGGCTCTTTTCCCCGGAAATTAAGATACAAAGTCATTGCTTCGTCCTGACCTGCTCTAGCAAGAATCTCATAACGTAACCTGTCGGCAACTCTTCTGTCAAATATATCTCCGGTTTCTACAAACGCCTGGTAAGCGTCGCTGTCAAGTACTTCTGCCCAAATGTAAGAATAGTAACCTGCAGTGTAGCCACCTCCAAAAGTGTGGTTAAAGTAATTGGTTCTGTGTCTAGGCGGAATCTGAGGTATCAAACCAAGTTTATCCATCGCCTGCTTTTCGAACTCCATCACATGTATATCTTCAGGAATTGAAGTAAGCATATGGAAATCCATGTCAAGGAATGCAGAGGCAAGATACTCTGTGGTTGCAAAGCCCTGTCCGTATTTACCGGCCTTTTCAAGTTTATCAACAAGTTCCTGAGGAATAACCTCACCTGTTTCGTAGTGTTTGGCATATACCTTTAATACTTCAGGTTCAAAAGCCCAATGTTCCATAATCTGAGAAGGAAGTTCTACAAAATCTCTGGTCATGCCTCCGACACCGTAATAAGATACATCTTTCAGCAAACTAGCCAAAGCGTGACCAAACTCATGGAAAAATGTTTCAACTTCGTCTGTACTTAACAGAGCCGGCTTATCTCCTGATGGCCTTGTAAAGTTTCCTACAATTGTAACCAAAGGAGCAACTCTCTCGCCGTTAAGATAAACCTGAGAACGGAAACCGCCACACCATGCTCCGCCTCTTTTTTCTCCAGGACGGGCAAACATATCCATAAACAATATTCCTAGATGAGTGCCGTCTTCGTCAAAACACTCGAATGCAGTTGCCTCAGGATGAGGTAGCGGAACATTATAAAGTTGCTGGAAGGTCATTCCGAAAAGTTGATTAGAGACATAGAAAATACCATCTCTCACATTGTTGATTTCGAAATATGGACGCAGTTGATCATCTGAAAGATCAAATTTGCTGGACATCGCTTTTTCAAAATAGAATCTCCAGTCATGAGCTCCCAGTTCCGTAATGTTATCACCTCTCTGCTTAATAATATCGTACATATCTGCACGCTCTCTTTTTGCAGAAGCAAGTGCGGGTGGCCAAAGCTGATTTAAAAGGTTATAAACAGCTTCTGGGGTTTTTGCCATTCTGCTTTCAAGCTGATAATCGGCAAAATTGTTATAGCCCATAATCTGTGCTCTCTGTAAACGAAGCTCAAGAAGTCTCTTTATGACATCTTTATTATCATTTTCATTATCGTTGTTACATCTGTTAAGATAAGCATCCAGAATAGTTTTTCTTAATTCTCTGTTTTCAGCCTGCTGAAGGAAAGGCATAATACTTGGGTTATCAAGGCCAAATACCCACATTCCAGGATAATCGGGATCGTCATCAGCTTTTTTAGCTGAATTTTTCAATGCCTCAGATAGGCCGGCAAGGTCCTCTTCGGTGTCGATAATAAGTTTAAAAGCAGCGGTTTCAGCAAGTAAATTCTGGCCAAAGGCAAGCTGTAATGCAGAGATCTCTGCATTAATGGTTTTCAGCTCCTCTTTTTTATCTTCGGGCAGCTCTGCTCCGTTTCTGACAAATCCTTTGTACATTTCAGTAAGAAGTCTCATTTGCTCCTGATTAAGATCAAGATCATCTTTTTTATCATGTACTGCCTTCACTCTCTCGAAAAGTCTCTCGTCAAGACTTATTTCGTTATAGTGTTTGCTGGTAAGAGGTGATAGTTCTCTTGCAAGACCCAAAACATCAGGATTTGCTTTAACCGAGTTTAAGCTTGAAAATACTGGTGCGATTTTTCTAAGCAGTGCACCGGAGTTATCATAAGCTACGATTGTGTTTTCGAAATCAGCCTCTTCGGGATTAGTAACTATAGCCTCGATTTCATCCTTGTGTTGCTGAATTGCTTCAAGGTACGCAGGCATGTAATGCTCAAGTTTAATCTCTTCGAAAGGAGGTATTCCAAAAGGAGTGTTCCACTCTGCTAAAAGTGGATTTTCTTTGCTTGAAGTGCAAGAAAAGAGCAGCGTAGAAACTGCAATTGCCATTAGTAGTAGTTTTTTCATATATCAAGTAAAATTAATGTTCAAGCCTAACCCAGATAAGACTTAAGCAATTTGCTCCTGGCACTGTGTCTAAGTCTCCTGATTGCTTTTTCCTTAATCTGTCGCACCCTCTCCCTTGTAAGTCCGAAAAATTCACCAATCTCTTCAAGAGTCATCTCTCCTGTTCCGATTCCGAAAAAGTACTTTACAATATCTCTTTCCCGCTCTGTAAGAGTAGATAAAGCCCTTTCTATCTCTTTGTTAAGGGATTCATTTACCAGCCCTCTGTCGGCATTAGGTGAGTCATTATTTACGAGAACATCAAGCAAATTATTGTCTTCACCATCTACAAAAGGAGCATCAACCGATACGTGTCTTCCCGATACTCTTAGTGTGTCCGAGATTTTCTCCTTGGGGATATCAAGAATCTCAGATAACTCTTCCGGTGAAGGCATCCTTTCGTTTTCCTGCTCAAACTTAGAGAGCGCTTTGTTAATTTTATTGAGCGAACCCACCTGATTCAAAGGGAGTCTTACAATTCTTGATTGCTCTGCCAGGGCCTGAAGTATCGACTGTCGGATCCACCATACAGCGTATGATATAAACTTAAAGCCGCGGGTTTCGTCAAATTTTTCTGCTGCCTTAATTAGTCCCAGATTTCCTTCATTAATTAGATCGGGGAGACTAAGTCCTTGATTTTGATATTGTTTTGCCACAGATACCACGAAACGAAGGTTGGCCCTTGTTAGTTTTTCAAGGGCCTCCTGATCTCCTTTTCTGATTCTCTGAGCTAATTCAACCTCATCCTCTACGGTTATTAATTCCTCTCTTCCAATCTCCTGCAGATATTTATCGAGAGATGCACTCTCTCTGTTTGTAATA
Source organism: uncultured Muribaculaceae bacterium (assembly GCA_964349315.1). Classification (GTDB taxonomy): domain Bacteria; phylum Bacteroidota; class Bacteroidia; order Bacteroidales; family UBA932; genus Bact-08. Next base: position 21,402 of record CAYGGD010000002.1, on the reverse strand, counting down.
GATTTGGTTATCTTAAGCTGTCTCATTTATAGTAGATAATATCCTGCAAAGTTAGTAAAAAATCGCAGACGCTGCAAAAAATCAGATACCCATTCCATAGTAAGCTACTTTGCCATCAGGATATACACCCTCAATAAGCAATGACCTTCTGCTTCTTTGTATTACAGATTGCATTTCGCGGATGTTTCGAACCGGGAACTGATTAATGTGGGTGATAATAAAACCTTTTTCCAAACCTGCATCTTTAAACTTACCATCAGAAACCGATATAACCTCTATTCCTCCCCTGATTCCAAGCTTAGAAAGGTTCTCCTGTGAAGGCTCAGCCAAATCTGCTCCAAACACCCTGATAACACCCGATCTTTCACTCTCCAATAATGCCAACTGTGCGTCTCTACCCTCTAATACAACCGACAACTCTTTTTGTTTACCATCGCGTATAATTTCTACAGAAATTTTTTGGTCCGGTCTGTATCTGTTAATCTGCTCCTGAACTGCCGGAGAGGAGTTAACAGCTACCCCGTTAACCGAAACCAGAACATCACCTTTTTTAACACCAGCCTTGTCAGCAGCTCCTTTCTCGATAAGATCAACAATATAGACACCCCTAGTATCCTTCAGGCTCTTTTCTTTGGCAAGGTTGCCGTCAATATCCTGCATTGTTATTCCAAGAAGAGCTCTCTGAACAGTCCCAAAGTCCATAATATCCTCTACAACTTTTTTAACGATGGTTGTTGGAACAGCAAAAGAATAACCGGTAAAAGCTCCAGTTCTGGAGGCTATGGCGGTATTGATGCCAACAAGTTCTCCTCTAGTGTTAACCAATGCTCCTCCACTGTTTCCTGAGTTAACAGCAGCATCTGTCTGAATGAAAGCCTCAATTTTGAACTCTCCATCCATTGAGGGCATACTTCTCGCCTTAGCACTCACAATTCCTGCCGTTACAGTAGATCTTAAATTGTAGGGATTACCTATTGCCAGAACCCACTCTCCCAATCTTAACTCATCTGAGTCTCCGATGGTCATAAACGGCAAATTACGAGCATCTATTTTTAGCAAAGCTATATCTGTAGCAACATCGGCACCAACCAGCTTTGCCTTGAATATTCTGTTATTTTCAAGAGTGACCTCAATTTCATCTGCGCCGTCTATAACATGGTTGTTTGTTACTATGTATCCATCTTCAGACAGAATTACACCTGAGCCGGCACCTATCTGCTCTCTTGGCATCTGTGGCTGACCATATCCAAAAAAGAAATCAAAAAGAGAATATGGCTGTGATGCTCCCCTTTTTACAACCTTGACATGAACCACAGCCTTAACGGCACTCTCAGCTGCAGATGTAAAATCCGGGATATCAGAGGGAGTATAGCTGGTTTTATGAATTACAGGAGAGGAATCACTGTGAAAATATGTTCCTGACTCATTTTTTGTGTAAGATAAAACTAAAAGTGAAGTAACCGCACTCACTAAAATCGTTAATAAAATGTACTGAAAGTAATATCTCTTCATATCTCAAAGTTTTTGATATTAAAAAAAACAAATTACATGCCATAACTTATTTTTTTTATCTTTGTAAAAAATATCAGGATATGAAGTTTGTTGTTTCAAGCACAGAGCTTTTAGCTCGTCTTTCTTCTGTTTCAAGAGTAATCTCTTCTAAGAACACAATTCCCGTTTTGGATAACTTTCTGTTTGTTTTAAAGGACGGATATCTCAGCATTACTGCCTCTGATTTGGAGACAAGCTTAAAAGCAGGCCTCCCTATAGAAAATGTAGAAGAGGAGGGCGAAATTACAGTTCCTGCAAGAATTCTTGTGGATTCACTCAAAGAGTTTGCAGATATCCCTCTGGAATTCAAAACAAACGAGAACAACACCTCCCTGCAGATAACATGGGCAAACGGAGACTCCACAATTCCATGTACAATAGCAGATGATTATCCGGAAATTGCATCCATTTCTTCCGATGCAACTAATATTTCTGTCTCTTCGCAACTTCTTTTAGAGGGAATAAACAGAACAATTTATGCTACTGCAGAGGACGAACTCAGACCTGTAATGACAGGTGTCTTTTTTGATATAGAAGAAGAGTCAATGACTATGGTGGCCTCGGATGCACACAAACTGGTATGTTTTACAAGGCATGACATAAAGTCAGAAAACAAATCTTCATTCATATTACCTAAAAAGCCCTCTTCTATATTAAAGAATCTATTGGGCAAAGTAGATGAAGAGGTTAAGATTGTTTTCGATCAAAGAAATGCCTATTTTGAATTTGAATCCTTTGTGCTTGTCTGCCGTCTTGTAGAAGGGAACTACCCTGCTTACCGTTCAGTTATCCCGAAAAACAACACTAACAAACTCATCATTAACAGACAGGACTTTCTGAACAGTGCCCGCCGGGTATCGGTGTGCTCCAATCAGGCAAGCAGCCTTGTTAAACTTAAATTATCCTATAATCAACTGGTAATCTCAGCACAGGATATTGACTTTTCAATATCTGCTCACGAACGGCTGACATGCCAGTATGAGGGAGATCCAATGGAAATAGGATTTAAATCAACTTTTCTTATAGAAATTCTTACAAATCTTCCATATACAGATATTTCTCTTGAGTTGTCAGATCCATCGAGAGCTGCACTCATACTTCCTTCAGGACAAAACGATTCAGCCGAGGAGATTCTCGCTTTGATTATGCCAATGATGGTTAGTGCCTGATTCTATTCTTATTTTTTATTATGAAGCTTAATCTAAAAAATCCAATTCTGTTTTTTGATATTGAGAGCACCGGACTGAGTGTGGCCACAGACAGAATTGTGGAGATCAGTGCACTAAAAATCATGCCCAATGGCGATCAGGAACTTAAAACAAGAAGAATAAACCCCACAATACCGATTTCACCGGAAGCTCAGAATATACACGGCATTTCTAATGAAGATGTTGCAGATTGTCCAACCTTCAAAGAAGTTGCCAGAAGTCTTGCTCAGTGGATGACCGGCTGTGATTTTGCCGGCTACAACGCAATAAAATTCGACATCCCGATTCTTGCAGAGGAGCTCCTGAGGGCCGGAGTAAAGTTCGATTTCAGAAAAAGGAAGGTTGTAGATGTTCAGAATATATTCCATAAAATGGAACAAAGAACACTAAGTGCCGCTTATAAATTTTACTGCAATAAAGATCTCACAAATGCCCACTCCGCCGAAGCCGATACTGTTGCTACCTACGAAATATTAGAGGCACAGCTGGAGCGATACAGCAACGAATTAGAAAACGATGTCAATTTCCTGGCAGATTTCTCTGCAAAATCGCGTTATCTTGATTATGCAGGAAGAATTGCACTCGACGAAAACGATGTCCCGATTATTAATTTTGGCAAACACAAAGGCAAAAGTGTTGAGCAGGTATTAAAGAGAGAGCCAAGTTATTACTCATGGATGATGAACGGAGAGTTTACTCTAGATACCAAGCAGATTATAACAGATTTAAAAATCAAATACGAGAATACGCTTCTATAGTGAACATCTATGTTGTTAGTAATCACGGCAAACTATTTCATATCAGGCCTGACTCCTCATTGGTAAAGGGTTCTTCTATTTTTTATATCCCTGACTTTATTCAGAGTATGACTGTGTCTCCAGGAGTCTCCTTTTTCCTGGAAAAGAGTGCTAAATGTGTTTCCCGATCTTTTTTCGAAAGGTACATAAAGTATTACTCCTACGGCATGCTCCTGTATGCAAAACTTCCGGACAAAGGCTTTTTATCTGACAACTCATCTCTGTTTTCCTCTATTTTTGACAAAAGCAGCTACCTCTCTGCCGACAAAATGAACATTGATGCCGGTATTGAGGGGAACTTAACAGTTACAACGAATGAGAAAGAGTACGAAATCTCTCTTGATTCTGTCAATATGCTGGAGATTGCAAAAAACTCCCTTGAGAAAATATCATCTGTGTGCACTTTAAAATCCGGAGATATTATCTTTATTGAGAGTGGTATGGTTGAAGCGGAACCCGGCACAAGTCAGCTGTTACTGGCTCATAACAAAAATCATATTTTAAGACTCAACATCAAGTGAGCGGCCTCTTTTCCGGCAGCAAATCCTGTCGAAAAGGCAATTTGCAAATTATATCCTCCCGTATCACCGTCTATATTCAACACTTCACCTGCAAAGAATAGGTTATCTATAATTCTTGATTGCATTTTTTTAGGATAGATATCCTTCAGAGAAACCCCTCCTGCTGTAATAACTGCTCTTTCGTAAGAGGTAAAGGAGGAGATATTAAGAATCCAATTTTTTAACAAATCAGCTAATTTTTCTGCATACAGCCTGCTTGATTTATCCTTTGGCAGGTAAGCAATATCATTATACTGTTTTAAAAAAAGATAGGACAGCTGTGTCGGGAGAACTCTTTTTAATAAAATTTCTGGCGTGTTAACTTTTTCATCCGCGAGTTCTCTCAATATACGGTTTACTACTTGTTCACGTGACAGAGCTGGTTTTAAATCAATTATCACACTGCATTTCGAACCGTTAATCATAGCGTTAACTGCTTTTCGGCTTATTCTGAAACCGAGAGGACCCTCCAATCCGTTATTTGTAAATTCAATATCACCTCTTTCATTTTGAACTTCTTCTTTTCCGACATATAGAGAGATCTCGACATTTTTTACAAGTAGTCCCTCAAGTGAGGAGTCATAAGATTCGGGCATAAGTGCTGTCAGGGATGGGAGACACTCCTCAACTGTATGTCCGCTCTGCTTTGCAAATAAATAACCATCACCTGTGGAGCCGGTAGCGGGATAAGATAAACCACCTGTTGCAACAATCACAGCAGCCGGGTGTATCTCTCTTTTATCAGTTACTATTTTTATTACCGATCTATTGCCGGTTTGGAGTTCTGAAACTCTCTCTTTACAGTATATTGTTACACCCAATCTCTTTAACTCGTCACAGAGAGCATCCACAACCGATTGTGCCTTGCCAGAAGCAGGAAATACTCTATCCCCTCTCTCAATAACCGTTTCTAATCCGATCTCTTCAAAAAAATTGATTGTATCTTTGTTAGAGAAAGCAAAAAACGAAGATTTCAGAAAATTACTATTTGGGTATATATGGTTAGAAAAATCGCTCCATGGTTTTGTATTAGTTATATTACACCTACCCTTGCCTGTAATAAGTAGTTTTCTGCCCGCTCTCTCCATTTTTTCCAGAATTATGACATCGACACCGCACCTTGCAGCAGATATTGCAGCCATTAATCCTGCCGCTCCTGCACCTATAACTACTAAATGATTGCCTCTACTTTCCATTTTGCGTATAATAATCTTAAATTTGCATCAAATATACAATATAATGATCAACAGAGCATTTTGCACAGTTACAATATTATCTCTATTGCTCCTTTTCTCCTGTAATTCTGACAATGAGATCAAGGCATTTCACACCGATGGTGATAACCTTTATGCCAGCCATTTTATAATTACAAAGGGTGAGGATGGCAATAACTATCTCACAGTTAGCGATAAATGGAGTTCTAACAGCAATAAGTCTGTATACCTTCTAAAATCATCAGAAAACCATATTGATGTTAGTAAAGAGATTACTATTATAAATGTTCCTCTGAAGAGAGTTGTATGTATGTCCACCAGCCACATCTCCTTTATTGATGCAATAGGAGAAGCCGGGGCGATTTCTGCAATTTCCGGAGGTCAGTTCATAAGTAATCCGGAAATATCGGAGAAGCTAAAAAACGGTATAATTAAAGATATCGGATTCGAATCTTCAATTAACTTTGAGATGCTCTTAAAATTAAATCCCGATGTGGTTTTTACATATGGAATATCAGGTGAAAATAATCTCTATATCCAAAAAATCAAAGATCTCGGAATTAATGTTATTGTCGTTGGTGATTATATGGAAGAGCACCCTCTGGGAAAGCTTGAGTACTTAAAACTGTTTGGCGCGCTATTCGGTAAAAGTTCCGTAGCCGATTCTATTTTTAATTATAAAAAAGAGCGTTATATAGAGATTAGCAGCAAGGTAATTAATAGAGAAAACAGACCATTTGTCTTGCTTAATGCTCCATGGAAAGATGTATGGTATATTCCAGGAGAGAATAACTATATGAGCCACCTTATCAGAGATGCCGGCGGAGAGGTGATAATGGCAAGAACCGGGGAGTCAGTAAGTTTCGCCTATAGTCTGGAGGAGGTAATTAATAATGCCTACAAAGCCGATTACTGGCTTAATCCCAATTTTTACAACAGCGTTACCGATCTTGAAAAAGTTAATCCTCTTTTTTCAAAATTACCAGTTTTTAAATCAGGTAATATCTATAACAATACAAAAAAAGATACCCCCGGAGGGGGTAGTGACTTCTGGGAAACCGGTGTTACTGAACCCGATATTATTCTGGAAGATTTAATAAAAATCTTAAACCCGGAAGTCTCCGGGAACAGAGAGCTTGCTTACTACAGGAAACTTATGTAGCCAGTACAACAACTAATCGTATATTAGGGGAGTTTCACATCCTGTTAAAACAGAGTAACCATTCATTCCAAGAGCAGACATCTCGTCTTCTCCCGGAAAGATTTTGACAGGGGCAATAAAATTTATCTGTGATGCCAGAAGTTCCATAAGTTTTGTACTATAGGCAATACCACCGGTTATCAGAATTGCATCAACTTCTCCTTTAAAAACGACTGCCATTGAGCCGATTGCTTTTGCAACATTATATGCAAAAGCATCTGATAAAAGAGTGAATTTTTCATCTCCCTCACGAACCTTTTGTTCTACCACACTAAATGAGTTAGTACCTAAATGTGCAACTAGACCTCCTTCTCCTGTAATCATTTTTTTAACTTCATCTAGAGAGTATTTACCTGAAAAGCACAATTTTGCCAAATCATATGCAGGCAATGTACCTGACCTTTCAGGAGAGAAAGGACCCTCTCCATTCAATGCATTGTTAACATCAACTACCCTGCCCTTACGATGTGCCCCTACAGAAACTCCTCCTCCCAAGTGAGCAATAATTAGGTTAAGCGAATCGTAGGAAGTATTTAAAGAAGTTGCATAGCTTTTAGCGATGGCTTTCTGGTTAAGCGCATGAAAAATTGATCTTCTTTCAAACAATGGATGGCCTGTAATTCTGGCAATTGGTTCCAGTTCATCAACAACTACAGGATCGGCAATAAATGCTCTGCAACCTTCAATCTCTTTTGCAAGGTTGCTTGCAATTAAACCACCCAGATTACTTGCATGTTCACCTCCTACTCCTACTGAAAGATCATCAATCATTTTTTGATTAACCTCATAAATACCTGACTTAATAGGCTTTACAAGACCACCCCTTCCAACAATAATTTTTATAGATGCCATTTCCAAATTATTCTCGGAGAGAGATTTTAATATCGTCTCTTTTCTGAACTCAAACTGATCGGTAATCTTATCAAAATAAGCCAACTCTTCGGCGGTATGCCGAAGAGTTGTTACAAAAAGTTGCTTATGGCCGTCAAAAACAGCTATTTTAGTTGATGTAGAACCCGGATTGATTGCTAAAATCAAATTTTCCATAAATTATTACTTTGCAGTTAGTGCTGCCAATGCAATTGAGTTTAGTTTTGTATCAATGCTGTCAGCTCTGCTCGATAGTACACATGGTGCTTTGGCTCCGGCAACAATTGCTGCTTGCTTTGCTCCAACGCACAGCTGTGTATTAACTTTATAAAACACGTTTGCCGATTCAATATTGGGGAAAACCAGACAATCTGCATCACCTGCAACATTGCTAACTAACTTTTTAACAGCAACTGCCTCAGATGAGATTGCTACATCCAAAGCAAGAGGTCCGTCAACTAAACAGCCTGTAATCTGACCCCTATCCGCCATCTTAGAAATAATTGCAGCATCTACGCAAGCCGGCATTCCGGGCAACATTTGCTCAGTAGCTGTAATAATTGCAACCTTTGGTTTTTCGACTCCAATTGCATGCGCCGTCTTTACAAGATAATTTGTTATTGCTATTTTCTGATTTAAATCGGGTGCCGGCAAAACTGCTATATCTCCAATTACCAGTAGTTTATGGTATTGAGGATTTGACAAAACCGTCACATGGCTCAAAACAGCTTTCGGAGGAAGAAGGCCTCTCTCTTTATTGAGAATAGCCCTCATATACTTATCTGTACTGCATAAACCCTTCATCAGAATATCGCCTTCACCTTCGTTGATAAGGTCAACTGCCATCGAAACAGCTTTTAGCTCATCATCAATCGGAACAATCTTGAACATAGAGGGATCAATATTTTCCTGAGCACATACCTGGCGAATCATTTTTTCGTCACCAACAAGTGTCGCCTCAACAATGCCTGCTTCAACAGCAAGTCTCGCGGCATTAATTGTATGGTCGTCAACAGCCCATGCGGCAACTAACCTTTTTTTGGGTCTGGTTCTTAGTTTTTCAAAAATCTGATCAAATGTGGTAATCATATCTGCTTATTTTAAAATCTTTATTTTATTTAGATAGAATATTCATTGTGTCCTGTGCTATTACAAGCTCTTCGTTTGTTGTAACTGTAGCCATAATAACTTTTGATCCAGGTTTTGAGAGAATAACATCTTTGCCCCTTACACCATCATTGGCCTTAGTATCAAAATCGAGCCCTAGGTACGCAAGTTTTAACCCGACCATCTCTCTGATATGGGTGTCATTTTCTCCAATTCCTCCGGTAAAGACAATTAAGTCAACACCACCCATAGCGGCTGTATAAGAGCCAATATACTTCAGAACTCTGTATCGCAGCATTTCCAAAACAAGTTTAGCTCTTTCATCTCCCTTAGAGGCCGCACTCTCTATATCGCGTGCATCTGAAGAAGATCCGAACACTCCGAGGAAACCACTCTTTTTATTTAACAGAGAGTTGATACCTGCGGCATCCAGTCCCTCTTTTTCCTGAATAAATGTAACAATTCCAGCATCTATATCTCCGCTTCTGGTTCCCATAATTAAACCTTCAAGTGGCGTAAAACCCATTGATGTGTCAACAGATTTACCATCTTTAATAGCAGTTATAGAGCTTCCGTTACCCAGGTGACAAGTAATAACTTTTGATTTTTCAAAATCCAGACCAGCAAGATCACATGCCTTTTTGCCTACAAACTTATGACTGGTACCGTGAAAACCATATCTCCTGATTTTATGCTTTGTATAATACTCATATGGTAATGCATACATATAGGCGTAGTTTGGCATTGTTTGGTGAAACGATGTATCAAAAACTGCTACTTGAGGAGTATTTGGCATTAAATCTTCGATTGCGTGAATTCCGAGCAGGTTTGCCGGATTGTGAAGAGGAGCCAGTTCGCAGAGCTTTTTTATACCGTCAATGACTGAATCGTCAACCAAGCGGCTGCTGTTAAAAAATTCGCCGCCGTGAGCCACCCTGTGTCCTACTGCTTCGATATCAGATAATGATTTTAACACACCGACTTCAGAGTCTGTAAGAGCCTCCAGAACTCTTTTTATCCCTTGGGTGTGATTAGGAAAATATTCCTCAATTTCATATTTGTCACTTCCTGTTACCCTATGCGACAAAATTCCGACATCCAGTCCGATTCTCTCTACAATCCCTTTTGCCAGCAAATTGTAATCGGATGCATTTTTCATGTCCAAAACCTGATACTTGATGGAAGAGCTTCCACAGTTCAAAACCAGTATTACCATAAAATTATCTATTATTGATTAAAAATTTTCTAATATTTAGGAAATTAATCCCGCAAATGTAATAAAAAAACCTGTTTTAACTATTAAAATAAAATAAAACACACTACTTTTCATTAAACTAGTATTTAATGAAAAAACAGGAAGATAGCTCTCAGAAAAACTATATTGTTTCAACATCTCCCTTGTTTGTATACACTCTTGCATTTGTTCTCGGGACAGCATACGGTAACAGTTCAAAAACCCCGTCAATAGTGCTCTCTGCTGTCTTATCAGTGACATTTTTAATAGCTCTTTATTATGTTTTTAAAAAAACTCTTTTAATAATCTCCTTTTTCTTACTCGGCTCTTTAGGGATAACTTTAAGCCCTTATGCATATAAAAACCTATACAGCTCCCTCCTAATGGAAGGAGAAACTGCTGAAATTAAGCTAACCGTAAAAAGCGCCGTAAAGATAAACAGAAAATATTCAACTGCATACTGTTTTTCCAAAGATTATAACGAAAACATTGTACTTTATATATACCCAGACATAAATGAAAGTGAAATTTTACCCGGTGATACAATTGTGACTCAATTAAGACCAAAAAGAATAAGATCAGCGGGAGAGTTTGACTACTCAGAATATATGGCCAAGCAACGATTTTTCAGTTGCGATTATCTTTATGATGGAAATTATTATGTTATCAAACAAAACAGAGAGACCCTAAAGTACTTTTTTCAAAGAAAAGCAGCCATAGTTGTTGATTCTTTTAGGAAAAGCATAGAAAATAATGAATGGAGTAGTATCTATATCGCAGTAGTAAGCGGAAACAAGAGTTACCTCAGTCCGGTTCAGAGGGAGGCATTTATTGCATCGGGCAGTATGCACTTAATGGCAGTTTCAGGACTTCATGTCGGCTTTATTTTTTTAATATTCAACACTCTTTTTTCATTGGCGGGAAATAAGGTCAGAATAATCAGAACAGTTTTGATTATTATGATTGTGTGGTTATACTCAATAATTACAGGGTTTTCGCCATCTGCAATCAGGGCATCGGTTATGATAACCGTTATGTTGATTTCAAAGCTGATGTACCGGAAATTTATCTCTCTGAACTCATTGTGTATTGCAGCTCTTATTACTCTTTCAATTTCACCCGAATCATTATTTGAGCTGGGATTTCAGCTTTCTTACCTTGCAATGTTGTCGATAATTTTTATCTTTCCATCTCTCAAAAGCAGTTTTGTATCGGGTAACAAAATAATATCTTATCTGTGGAGCGTTATTGCACTCTCTGTTGCTTGTCAAATTGCCACATTTCCTGTTATCGCATATAATTTTGGGTACATCACCCCCTACTTTCTAATTTCGAACATAATGATGATGCCTTTGACTGCATTGGTTTTAATAATGACTGTTGTTTTGATACCGGCACAAACACTGGGGTTGCAAACTACATTAATTATTGAGTGCACGGAATATATCGTAAGAGTATTGTTTGCTATTGCACAGAGGATTCAACTACTGCCTCTCTCCACAATAGAGGTTAGCCCGGGATTCAATCTGATATGCACAATATCATTAATCACCCTTATGACTATAAGCGAAACAGGTAGCTCTTTCAGAGTGAAGTTAGTCACCGGAATAATAATTCTTACTATCTATCTGCTATCTACAATGTAGATGCAATAAGCGACACACCCAGAACTGCAAGGAGAATTCCTATCCATTGCTTTTTTGTGAATGACTCTTTAAAAAACAAAAGTCCTATTAGTGCCGTAAAAGTAACAACAGAAGCATTATGAATCGGAAAGACAATCGATCCTCCCATTTTGCCGACATTTATCAATATCATCTTTGATGTCAGAAAGTTAAAGAGTCCTAATAGCGATCCGTAAAAGAGAGTTGCGGTAAGCAATTTTGAAAATTTCACATCAAGGATATCTGTTGCAGAACTCTTTTTAAGAACCTTTTCAATCACAACAGATAGCAGACTGAAAACAATGGAAAAGAGAAAAACTCCAAGCAAAAACACCTCCTGCTCTGCAGGGAGTGAAATCACAAAGGTGTTTGCCAGCTCCATTGATGTATCAATCATTCCCGAAAGAATAAAGACAAGTGCCGGCAAAATAATTGCACCACTGCTTATACTTTTCGACTTTTTATACAATATCAAAGCAAAAGAGATTAAAGTAATCACAATCCCAAATAACTTTAAATACAAATCGTTTTGTTGTCCCAGGTAGAGAATTCCGACAATTACCGGTATTGCAACTGACATCTTATTAAGAGCTGTAGTGAGTCCAATCCCTACTTTTTGCGTTGAATAAGACATCACTATAAAGCTTGTAACAAAGAGAAAAGCGACAAATAGTGAAGGGAGAATAAATTTGGATGAATAGAGATTGAGTGAATCTGAAAGGGCCAAATCTACCAGAGTAAAAATGGCTGCTACAGTGTAATTAACTGCAATAGCCCAATACTTATCTACTTTTTTAATGTTTATCATCTTCAGAGATATAAACATTCCAATTGCAAATAAAATATGGATAATCAGATATATAAAATTATGCATATGATTTTGTTAATAATATAAGGCAAAGTTAAGTGGAAAAAGTTATACTTTTGTGGCTCTTAATAAAAATCATTTGCTATGGGAGGTCTTTTTGGTGTTATTTCCAAACAAAAATGCATTACAGAACTTTTTTACGGTACCGATTACCACTCTCACCTGGGAACCCGAAGAGGAGGAATGGCTACTCTGAACACTAACGGCAACTTCGCTAGATCTATTCACAATCTGGAGAACTCTCATTTTCGGGCAAAATTCGAAGAGGACTTAAAAAAGTTTGACGGTTTTTCCGGAATAGGAGTTATAAGTGACAATGACCCCCAACCAATAATTCTGAACTCTCATCTCGGCAAGTTCGCAATAGTTACAGTAGGTAAAATAAATAATATCACCGATCTGGAAAATGAGATGCTAAGTATGGGCAGAAATTTTACAGAAATGAGTTCCGGCTTCACAAACCCGACCGAACTTACTGCTCTGCTTATTACAGAAGGTAAAAGCTTTGAGGAAGGGATAAAAATTGCACAGAACAGAATTAAGGGATCTTCCTCTTTTTTACTTTTAACCGAAAAGGGGATTTATGCAAGCAGAGATAAATTCGGAAGAACACCGCTAATTATTGGTAAGAGTGAAGGCTCCTTTGCTGTGGCTTCGGAGACCTGTAGCTTTTCGAACCTCTCATACGAAGAGGATTATTATCTTGGCCCGGGAGAGGTGGTTCTTATTACTGCTGAGGGGTTTTCACAACTTGTAGCTCCTGGGAAAAAACTCCATATCTGCTCTTTTTTGTGGATTTACTATGGATACCCAACCAGCACATACGAAAAGATAAATGTTGATGATGTCAGGTATGCCCTTGGCAGGGAGCTGGGAGAAAGCGATAATACTAATCTTGATGTATCGTCTGCCATTCCGGATTCCGGTACATGTATGGCTATAGGGTTTGCCTCCGGCAAAAAGATACCATACAGATGTGCAATTGTAAAATACACCCCTACCTGGCCCAGAAGCTTTATGCCATCAGACCCTTCTATAAGGAAGCTTGTTGCCAAAATGAAGCTGATACCTAATAAAAGTCTTTTGCGTGAAAAGAAAATAGCTTTTTGCGACGACTCAATAGTCAGAGGAACACAGCTTAAAGACAATGCTCAGACATTACTCAGCTACGGAGCTAAAGAGATCCACATAAGAATTAGCTGTCCCCCTCTTATTTTCCCCTGTGAATACCTCAACTTTTCTGCATCAAGATCACCACTTGAGCTTATTACCAGAAGGTATATACTTCAAAAAGAGGGAGCTCATGATGTTAATCTTGATAAATATGCAGATGCTGGTTCTGAAGAGCATAAGGCAATGGTCAACTATATTAAGGAGGAACTGTCACTTTCAAGCCTGAAATTCAATAGTGTAGAGTCACTAATAAGAGCTATTGGTCTACCGGCAGAGTCTGTATGCACTCACTGTTTTGACGGAAGTGGACACAAGCTATAAATTGTTGGCTAAAAGTATTATAAAATTTTGGAGTGTAATATTTTTGTATAACTTTGTGTTGTTAATAAACCTTTTTTTTAATTTTTTATTTCCGTTCATATGAACATTTTTGTCTCAAGTCTAAGTTTCCGCGCTAAGAAGGAAGATCTAGCCGAACTATTTGCACCTTATGGAGAAGTTACTTCTGCCAGAATTATTATCAATCGTGACACCCGTCGCTCTAAGGGATATGGCTTTGTTGAAATGCCAAACGAATCTGAGGGCACGGCAGCTATTGAGGCTCTTAACGGCACAGAGCATATGGGCCGCACCATCAGCGTTGCTCAGGCAAACGACCGACCTGCAAGAGAGTACTAATCCATAGTATACTTAGAAAATATAAAAGAGGGCACTTTTGGTGCCCTCTTTATTTTTATAACTACTGCGTCTATTTTGCAAATGCCATCTCATCAATTAAATGATTTGCGCCGGCTACTTTGTCTATAATAAATAAAACATATCTTATATCAAGGGTTATATTTCTGCACATCTCAGGATCAAAAGCAATATCACTCATTGTTCCCTCCCACACTCTGTCGAAATTAATGCCGATAAGTTCTCCTTTGGCATTAATTACAGGGCTTCCGGAATTACCACCTGATGTATGATTGGTTGCTATAAAACAGACCGGAACTGTGCCATCAACTTCCCATTTGCCAAAATCTTTTGAAGCATATACATCTCTTAGCTTTTGGGGAATATTGTAATCGTATATTTCAGGGTTGTCTTTTTCCATAATCCCATCCAGTGTAGTATAATGTTTATAATATACCGCATCAGATGGCTTATATCCGCTAACATTTCCATAAGCAATTCTTAATGTAGAATTTGCATCGGGATAAAAAACTCTCTCGCAGTCGAACTCCATTTGCCCCCTCATATAACTTCTGTATAAAAGATTAAGATTGTTATTGATTTCTGTGACAACCGGCCTTATATTTTCGGTATAATTATCGTTAAAAGCGTTATAGAGCTTAAAGCCGGGATCTTCGTTTAAAACAGCTTCATTAAAATCTCTCTCTAATAAAGAGTATGCTTTTTCCGGAGATGCGAGAAAACTATTCTTAAATAGGAAGTTGGCGAGGGCAGCTACATCAGAATATTCTTTCATTAAATCCCTGAAGTACTTTGGCTTCATATCCTGGGGAATGTTTGTTTCGTATTCTGAAACTATTTCAATAAAAGAGTATTTATCAATCGGAGAGTAATAATCTTTGAAAAAAGAGTCGAAAACATTTCTAATTATAGGTTTGATTTCGTCTTGAGACAGATGAGAAGATCTTCTCAGAGCTGCGCTTATATTAGAAGCCAATCGGAATATTTCATTTGCATTAATTGCCTCCAATTGATAATCGGTTGCGAAAGAGTATGGCTCCAGTTTGTCGTATAGATGGCCTATTTTATGGAGTAACCCTTCGTATTCAGGTTTCCCTTTTGCCCACTCATCAAACCGAGCTTCAAAATCTTCTTTCTGCCCAACAGTATTCAAGCGAATAAGACCCCTTGACTCTCCCTGCCATTTTTTCCACGCATTGGAAACAGATGCATTTTTTGAAGCATACTGGATTCTGACCTCCTGGCTTTTTGACATCTCCTCTCTTTGAATGTTGAGTCTTTTAGTACGAAGGTTAATTTTATGAGGATTTGATGTTTCCAATAAATATCTTACAGCTTTAGAGTGAATATACTGCTGGGTTCTACCGGGATAACCATAAACCAAAGTAAAGTCACCCTCCTGGACCCCATTTGTCGAAATTTTAAAATGCTTTTTAGGTACATAGGGTACATTATCAGCTGAGTACGGGGCCGGCTTATTGTCCTTGCCTGCATATATTCTGAAAAGAGCAAAATCGCCCGTATGCCTGGGCCACATCCAGTTATCGGTATCACCTCCGAATTTCCCGATAGATGAAGGAGGAGCTCCGACAAGTCTTACATCGGGGTAAGTCTCATAAACAAAAAGCAAATATTGATTACCATAGTACAACGGTTCTACTCTAGCACTGTAATGAGTTCCCTCAGTAGCCCGGGCAGTAATATGGTCTGATCGTTCATTAACCATTTTAATCCGCTCATCCTCTGACATATCATTGTTATATGCTTCCAGAATATAATCGGTAACATCCTCAACTCTAACTAAAAACCTAACAGTCAAGCTTTTATTAGGAAGTTCATCCTCTTTACTCATCGCCCAGAACCCATCTCTTAAATAGTCATTCTCAGTTGAGCTGTGCGATTGTATCTGACCAAACCCACAGTGATGATTGGTGATTAAAAGCCCCTGATCTGAAATAAGCTCTCCGGTACATCCCCCTCCAAAGTGAACAATTGCATCCTTCAAAGACTTTTGATTAATGCTGTATAAATCTTCGGCAGTAAGTTTGAATCCTTTCTGATGCATATCTGCAATTCTCTCTTTTATGAGCAGAGGCAGCCACATGCCCTCATCGGCCCTGATAGGTGCGAGCGCGAGAGTAATAAGTAATAAAAAAAGAAGTATTCTCTTCATAAAATCATAATAATGTTAATATCAATACAAACTTACAAAAAATTATTACTTTTGAGTAGAAAAAAAGAGTGCTATGAACCAACTTGTCAAATATATTGCAGGAATAGCCGGGGCATTGATTATAGGCTTTATTGCATGGTATTTCAGCGATATTGTTATTTACATTATAGTCTCAGCAGTAATAGCCCTTATGGGGAAACCCTTAATGGACATCTTAACCAGAGTTAAGGTAAAAAACTATACCATACCAAGATCACTTGCTGCAACCATTACAATTTTCGGTTTATTCGGAATAATTGTCACCTTGTTTGTTTTAATAGCTCCTTTGGTAGGCACTTTTTTCATGAATATTGCCTCTGTCGATATAAACACGCTAAGTTTAAAAATATCAGAACCATTTGCTGAGATTAACAATACTATTATAAAAATATTCCCTTCTATCGGAGACGACTTTAAAGTTGAAAACTTAATCTTTGAAGAGATTCAAAAAGTATTCACATCATCTGCAATTGCTTCTATTTTTGCTTCGGTAACCTCTCTTCTGGTTAATACAGTTATGGGATTCCTGATTGTTCTTTTTATTACCTTCTTTTTCCTGAAAGAGCAGAATATGTTTGACAATATGATTCTCGCACTTTTTCCTGAAAAGTACGAAGCAAATGCCACCAGGGCTCTGAAGTCGGTCAACAACCTTCTGGTGCGCTATTTTATCGGTATCAGCATACAGACATTATCGATTACTGCGCTAAACACAATTGGCCTCCATTTTATAGTGGGGCTTAGTTTTGCCGACTCAATTGTTCTCGCCTTTATGACTGGTTTAATGAACATTATTCCATATCTCGGGCCATGGATAGGTGGTTTGGTTGCTATTATTATTACCCTTACAACTCAAATACCGGAAAGCGCAAATATTGGTGCACTTGCACTGACAATGGGAGCAGTTTTTATATCTACTCAAATGGTTGATGTATTTGTATTTCAACCCTTTATATTTTCTAGTAGTGTAAAGGCACACCCGCTAGAAATATTTCTGATTATTCTTATTGCCGCCAGTATTGCCGGAATAATCGGAATGTTGGTTGCTATTCCTTGTTACACTATATTAAGAGTGTTTGCACGGGAATTCTTTTCACATTTCAGGTTGGTTCAAAAGCTAACTGACTCAATTTAATTATAAAAAAAAGCCGTCTTTTTTAAAGACGGCTAAACTTTTATACTATACAGAAATTAGTCGTTTCTATGTGATATAGCGTTGTACTTTTCGTAGCCAGCAAGAAATTCTTCGTTTTTCTCTCTGAAACGGAAGTAGATATTCTTAAGATATTCTGCAACTACAAGCTTAATCTCTTCGTCATCACTTGCATCATAACACTTTTCAAAAGGGTCTATTGCAGCTAACAAGCTGTCTTCTAACTGCTCAATAAGCTTATCATACTTAGCATCGTCCATCTCGTCAGCAGCTTTCACCTGAAGATCAACAGCTCTGTCGTAGTAAGCAGCGCCAATAGCAAAATATCCGAAGTAGTATGTTTCGTCTATCTCAACAGATTTTTTATAGCTTTCAACGGCCTTCTCTATATTATCAAGATTTTTCCATACATTACCTTCTGCGTAATAGAGGGTGGCATTGTTTGGTTCGTTTTGCTGAGCTATATGAATAAGGTCAAGAATTTGCTCAGGGTCGTCGTTTGTTTCAAGATAGGTGTTAATAAGAGACACAAGGATACTTTGAGTACCGGGATACTTTCTGAAGCCATCGTTAAGTACCTGCTTTGCCATATCTACATCAGACTTGGCTTTATAAGATTCTGCCATATATGAGTAAGCATCACCCTCTGCATCATATCCAAGATCAATCGATTTTTGGAAGAATGAGATTGCCCTGTCGTGGTCCTGGCCCATAAAAGCTGTAAGACCTGCATAATAAATGAGAACGGTATCAGTTTCACCAATTACTTCGTGAGCTCCAATAGTTGCCGCCTTCTCAAAAAACTTGGAAGATTCTACAAATTTACCCAATGTATAGGTAGACATAGCTTCATTGAAGTAACGGTTTTTAATACCCTCCATCAATTCATAAATTGTTTTTGTACTTCTTCCTCTGCTATCTACACTAATGGCTTTTTCAAGGGCAATCATTGCCTCTTTAAGCGGATCTTTGTCGATAAACTGTTTTGTAACTTCCCAGGCTGCAAGCTCTCCATCTGCAGAATAGTATAGTCGCTTATCGGAATAGTGGTCTACAAAAAAAGGAACTCCGCCAATCTCTACTTGATCTGATTTCTCAATTCTCTGGTCTTTCATTAAAACCTTAACCTCCATTTGAGAAGCCCCCAGCCATATAGACTTGATTGGAGCATCATACACCTGAGTGTATGCCGAAGCCAAATCTGTCCATGTCTTTGGAGCAGAAGCTCTTCTTTCATTTTCAGCGCTGCTTTTTGCACGCTCGTAAGCTCTTAATGCATCAGCAACATCTTTGGTTTGAGCTCCAAGCTGTACTGTTAATAACAGCATAAGAGCGATAAATGATTTTTTCATTTCGAATATTCAGATTTTTAGATTAACAATATTTTTTATTTGGTTAGATTTTAATCAATGTCAGAGTCTTCAATGGGTCTTACCTGGCTTTTATTTACGCTGCATACAGCGGCAATGCTGTCTCCCTCTTTTATGTTAATAAGTCTTACACCTTGTGTCGCCCTTCCGGCAACCCTGATATCTGAGACAGCCATTCTAATTGTTATGCCCGACTTATTAATTATCATCAGATCATTATCGTCTGTTACATCCTTAATTGCAATAAGTGCGCCAGTTTTTTCCGTGATGTTAATTGTCTTAACTCCTTTGGCTCCTCTGCTGGTAATTCTGTAGTCTTCCAGAAGAGATCTTTTACCGTAACCGTTTTCACTTACAACAAAAATATGCTTTACTTCGCTCTCCGGCAAAGTAGGGTCAACGCAAATCATTCCGATGACATCATCCTTATCAGAGATATTAATCCCCTTAACTCCTGCACCGGTTCTGCCGATAGCACGAACATCCTCTTCTCTGAATCTCACACATTTGCCGGCTCTAGCAGCCAGTAATATCTCATTTTTTCCATTTGTAAGGATAGCTTCCAAAAGCTCGTCATTATCTCTTACTGTAATAGCATTTACCCCGTTAGTTCTGGGTCTGGAGTAGGCCTCTAATGATGTTTTTTTAACTATACCTCTTTTGGTGGCAAGAACAATAAAGTTGTTATTTATATAATCCTTATCATTTAGTTTCGGGACATTTATGTATGCCCTTACGCTATCGTCCTGAGAAATATTGAGAACATTCTGAATCGCCCTGCCCTTTGATGCCTTTGATCCCTCAGGAATTTCATAAACCTTTAGCCAGAAACACTTTCCTTTTTGAGTAAAGAAAAGCATTGTGCTGTGCATGTTAGCTACATATATATGTTCAATGAAATCTTCATCTCTGGTATTACTCCCTTTAACCCCCACTCCTCCTCTGTTTTGGGTCCGGTACTCAAAGAGAGGCGTTCGTTTAATATAACCAAGTCTCGATATTGTAATTACAACATCTTCATCCGGGTAAAAGTCTTCAGGGTTAAAGTCTTCTAAAGATGGTTCTATGGTTGTTCTTCTCTGATCACCGTAATTGGTTTTTAACTCGGTAAGTTCATCCTTAATAATCTGCATCTGAAGAACAATATCAGAAAGCACTCTGTTAAGATACTCTATAAGCTCCATCAGCTGGTCGTACTCGCCTTGGAGTTTTTCTCTTTCGAGGCCAGTCAACTGACGAAGACGCATCTCTACAATAGCAGAGGACTGGGCATCCGAAAATTCGAACCGTTCAGATAATCTATTTTTTGCCTCGTCAACCGTTTTAGAAGATCTTATTATAGCAATTACTTCGTCTATATGGTCAAGAGCAACTAGCAATGCCTCAAGAATATGTGCTCTCTTTTGTGCCTGCTCAAGCTCATAACGGGCTCTTCTTAAAATAACATCGTGTCTGTGACGGACAAAGTATTTAATCAGCTGCTTTAAATTAAGCATTCTTGGTCTTCCATCAACCAATGCAATGTTATTAACAGAAAAACTCGACTGTAGAGGGGTCATTTTATATAGTGTGTTCAGAACCACATTTGCAACAGTGCCCATTTTTAGGCGAATTACAATTCTCATTCCGGTTCTGTCACTCTCGTCATTTACATAAGCAATACCATCTATCTTTTTATCTTCAACAAGTTCGGCAATCTTTTCGATAAGCTCCCTCTTGTTAACCATATATGGTATCTCAGAAACTACAATAGTCTCTCTGCCGCTTTCATTAACCTCAATATCTGTTCTGGCCCGCACAACTATCCTTCCTCTTCCCGTTTCAAAAGCATCCTTAATTCCCTGGAAACCGAGAATTATCCCACCTGTAGGGAAATCGGGACCCTTTATGTACTGCATAAGCTCTTCAGTGGAAATTTCTTCGTTGTCTATGTAGGCACAAATAGCATCAACTGTTTCGGAAAGGTTATGAGGGGGCATATTTGTTGCCATACCCACTGCAATACCGGAAGCTCCGTTAAGTAGCAAAAGAGGGGCTTTTGCAGGTAATACAACCGGTTCCTGAAGTGAGTCATCAAAATTGAGCCTGAAATCTACAGTATTTTTATCAAGATCGGCAAGCACCTCTTCGGTAATTTTCCTGAATCTGGCCTCTGTATAACGCATGGCCGCAGCTGAATCGCCATCTATTGATCCGTAGTTACCCTGGCCATCTACCAGCATATACCTGAGGCTCCACTCCTGAGCCATACGAACCATTGCCTCATAAACGCTTGAATCGCCGTGAGGGTGGTATTTACCAAGGACTTCACCAACAATACGGGCCGACTTTTTAAAGCTGGCACCGGCGGTAAGACCTAAATCATACATACCATAAAGTACTCTCCTGTGAACCGGCTTAAGACCGTCACGAACATCCGGAAGAGCTCTGGAAACTATTACAGACATCGAATAATCGATGTATGCGCTCTTCATCTCATCCTCTATGTTAATTTTAATTATTCTTGGGTTATTCTCAGATTCCT
>CAYGGD010000001.1:0-65693 GCA_964349315.1 uncultured Muribaculaceae bacterium | reverse complement strand
CAACTGTTAATAAGCATATTTAAACAGATATTAACAACGGCTCCGTGTTAATAAATTATAGATAACAAAAGGATAAATCGGGGCTTATTTATTTTGATATCAAGATCTCTTTTTCATATAATAAAATTGATGAAATTTTAAAAAATATTTATCAAAAATTACTAACAAAAAATAGTTAATAAACTATCTTTGCAGCCAAATTATGGGCTATACAATTTCAGAGGAGAGATTTATCCGGCAGCAGAGCGCTAAAGATCTCATTTCCTGGGTACAAAACAAAAAAAATAAGAGACTGGTTATTGATGGTTTGCACTCGTCTGCCAAAGCTTTTGCTATATCGGCAGCTGCTGCGAAGGGAATCCATCTTGTGCTTTTAAATAACCGTGAAGATGCAATTTACTGCTCCGGCGATTTATACAAATTAAAAGATAAAGAGAGTGTATTCTTTTTTCCTTCGTCAAAAAACTATTCAAATAAAAACGAGAAAAAGGATGCATCACATCAGGTGCAGCGAACTGCAGCGATTAATGCCGTAAATTCTTATTTACAAGGAAATTCTGCGCACAAAAGCATTATTTTAACCGGGTATCCTCACTCCCTGGCAGAGTTGATTTTAAACAGAAAATCACTTGATTCATCGGTTCTTAAAATATCGAGAGGCGACAAATTATCTCATGATTTTATCAGAGAAACACTTATGGCTTACTCTTTCGAAAGGGTCGATTTTGTAAGTGAGCCCGGTCAGTTTGCTTTGAGGGGAGGTATTATTGATCTCTTCTCATTTTCGGACAGTAGACCGTGGAGACTCGATTTTTTCGGTGATATTGTTCAGAAAATAAAGGTTTTTGATATTGATAGCCAAAGATCTCTTGAAGAAGCAGATAGCATTGAGATATATCCTGATATATATACCAGCGACAACAGCAAAAAAGAGGATTTTTTCACTTTTGCCGGAAATAATATCACTATCTGGATAACCGACTTCGACTACTTTTACGGTCAGATGAAGCTTATAGAGAATCATAGGGGAGATGAGGAGGCAGTTTTTAGTGCAGATGATTTTTTAAAGGGGTGTAACAATAACCATACAATTTTGTTTGCTCCGGTTTCGAGAGAGTTTTCAGAGGAGCAGAGAGTGGTGTTTCATACCATACCTCAGCCGGTTTTCAACAAAAACTTTGAATTGCTTGCGAAAGACATTTCACAGAAAATATCTGAGGGATACGATGTCTCAATATTGAGCGAAAACCCCAACCAAATAGAGAGGATACGAAGCATCTTTTCGTCGATGGAGGGGCTTGGCAACACCAGGTTCGATTCCGAAACCATCTCTATTCACGAAGGATTTACCGACCACAATGCAAAAATAGCTCTGTACACCGACCACCAGATTTTTGAGAGACACCACAGAGTAAGGGCGCACAGAACAGTTGATAAGAGCGAAAGACTCACTATTAATGAGCTTAATTCGTACGAAATAGGTGATTATATAGTTCATATCGATCACGGCGTGGGGCAGTTTGGTGGGCTTCTTAAAACAGAGGTAAATGGCAAGCAACAAGAGGCAGTAAAGCTTATTTACAGAGACGGTGATGTTATTTTTGTATCTATTCATGCACTACATAGAATTTCCCGTTATAAATCGAAAGATGCTCAGCCTCCTAAAATTTATAAACTGGGTACGGGAGCATGGCAAAAGCTCAAAAATCAAACCAAATCGAAGGTAAAAGATATTGCTCGAGATTTAATTGATCTCTATTCTAAAAGAAGGGATGCAAGAGGTTTTGCTTTTTCTGCCGACTCATTTATGCAGCAAGAGCTGGAGGCCTCTTTTATTTATGAAGACACCCCCGATCAGGTAAGAGCAACAACAGCTGTTAAAGGGGATATGGAGAGAGATTGTCCTATGGATCGTCTTATTTGCGGAGATGTTGGCTTCGGAAAAACGGAGGTAGCAATAAGAGCTGCCTTTAAAGCGGTTGCCGACAGTAAACAGGTTGCAGTTTTGGTACCAACAACAATACTTGCTTTACAGCATTTTAAAACATTTAGTGAAAGACTAAAAAACTTCCCTTGTAACATATCATATATTAGCCGACTGAAAAGCTCAAAGGAGATAAAAGAGATATCGGAGTCTGTAAAGAATGGAAAAACAGATATAATAATAGGAACACACCGACTTCTTAATAAGGAGATTATGTTTAAAGATCTGGGTCTTCTTGTTATTGACGAAGAGCAGAAATTCGGGGTTGCAGCAAAGGAGAGGTTAAGAAAGCTTAAGCTCAATGTGGATACTCTTACATTGTCGGCAACTCCTATCCCGAGAACTCTTCAGTTTTCTCTCCTGGGAGCAAGGGATCTGTCCATTATCAATACGCCTCCCCCCAACCGTCTTCCGGTGCAGACCGAGGTAATTAATTTTAATGAAGAGATAATCAGAGATGCAATAAACTACGAGGTGGAGAGAGGAGGACAGGTGTTTTTTGTCCATAACAGAGTGGAGGATATTTTATCGGTACAGGATATTGTACAAAGATTGTGTCCTAATGTTAAAACCTGTGTAGGTCACGGACAAATGGTTTCGACCTCATTGGAAAAAACGGTTCTCGATTTTATGATGGGTGATTATGATGTTATGATCTCTACCACCATTATCGAGAATGGTATTGATATTCCAAATGCAAATACAATTATAATTAATCATGCCCAAAATTTTGGTCTGAGCGATCTTCACCAGCTGAGAGGAAGGGTAGGAAGGTCTAATATTAAGGCCTTTTGCTATTTGATAATTCCTTCTATGATGTCTCTTTCCGACGATGCAAGACGCAGGATAAGAGCAATTGAAACATTCTCTGATTTGGGCAGCGGGTTTAATATAGCTATGCAGGATTTAGATATAAGAGGGGCAGGAAATTTACTGGGTGCTGAGCAGAGTGGTTTTGTAGCTGATATGGGCTTTGAAACCTATCAGAGGATTCTTGGCGAAGCATTTGCAGAGATCAGACAAGAAAGGGGCTTAGACTTTGGGGATGAGGGCCATCGCGAGAGTGAGGAGTATGTTTCAGACTGCACAATAGATACTGATCTTGAGATATTGATACCAGACCATTATGTGTCGGTTATAGCAGAAAAAATCAGGTTATATAAAGAGCTTGATGCCATCAAAGCTCCCGGAGAACTTGAGAAGTTTGTACAGGGGCTGGAAGATCGCTTCGGTTCTTTGCCTGCAGAGGCGGTACAGCTTACATATATTGTCAGATTAAGGTGGCTGGCAATTGAACTAGGATTCGAAAAGATTATTCTTAAAAATGGGTTGCTGATTGCCTATTTTGTGAGCAATCAAATGTCGGCATACTACAGCTCCGGCAAATTCGCCTCTATTCTTACTTATTTGCAGCAGCAGAGAAAGAGATTCAGAATAAAAGAGCAAAAAGAGAAATTGTACATCACAGTAGAAAATGTAACAAGTGTAGAGCAGGCATTTAACATTTTTTTGGAGATGAAGTTGTAATTTTTTTTACCTTTGCCCTCCGTGGTAAATCTTTTGGTTGATATTGGCAACTCTTCTGTAAAGGCATGTTATGCCTCGGGTACCTCTTTGGAGCAATCTGTAAGGTATTCAGGAGATGATGTTTTGGGCTTTATAAAAGAGCTCACCAGCAACAGAGCTCCGGAGATTATTGCAATTTCGTCTGTTAAGAAATTTGAAAAGGGGTATTTTTCTGACCTCAAGGCCTTTTGCTCAGAATTATTATTGGTTGACAACAAGACAAAGCTGCCTATAGATAATCTTTATAAAACGCCGGATACCCTGGGGGTTGACAGACTTGTCTCTGCAATTGCAGCCAACGCCCTTTTTCCGGGAAAAGATGTTATAATTTTTGATTTTGGAACAGCTCTGACTATTGATTTTATAACTAAGAAAGGTGAATTTTCCGGTGGAAATATTTCACCAGGTTTAAGAAGCCGATTTAGGAGCTTAAGTGATTATACTCAACAACTTCCATTAGTTGAAAATCCATCTTTGGTACTACCCTCCGGGGGCACTACAATAGAGGCAATTGAGTCGGGAGATGTTTTAGGACTGATTTTTGAAGTTGAAGGATATATAAAATTGTATCCTCACCATATTTATATTTTTACCGGGGGAGATGCGATTTATTTTGCAGAAAAATTGAAAAGTTCCATATTTGTAGTTTACAATTTAGTATTGATGGGTTTGGCCCGTGTTGCTCAGAATTATGCAAAACCGAAACAGAATTAAAATATTTATAGCAGCAGCTATGCTGCTTTTGGTGTTAAAGCCCTCTTATGCTCAGCTTACTGACGCGTTAGGCACATATACCCCTTACTCGGTTTTTGGAGTAGGTGATATTAACAGGCCCGGAACAGCATTTAATAAAGCAATGGGCGGTATCGGAATTGGATTGAGAGAAAACAGACTTATCAATATCCTTAATCCGGCAGCTATTTCGGAAAGGGACACCCTCTCTTTTATGCTCGATTTTGGTGTTAACCAATCGAACATATACAACAAAGGGGTACAGGATCTCTCCTCGGCATATAATGTTTTTAACATGCACCACCTTATTATGAGTTTTCCTATTTACGATAAATCGGCCTTTGCTGTTGGTGTGATGCCGTACAGCAGTGTTGGTTATAAATTTGAGGCCTTCGAAACAGATCCTTCCATAATTACCGAAATGGGAGATATCCGATATCAGAGATATGGTACAGGTGGAATTAACAAGGCATTTCTGAGTGCATCTATGGTGTTTCTGAAGAACTTCTCCATCGGAGCCGAAGGAATTTACTATTTTGGAACTATTGACAGAAAATCAGATGTTATTTTTACCACAAACCAGAGTTATCGTTCTCTGAATACTGGTAGCGACTATGTAATCGGCTCATTTGCCGGTAAGCTAGGTCTTCAGTACAGCAATAATTTAGGTGATGACCTCAGCTTGACTGCAGGGGCCACATGGCAACTTGGTTCAAAACTTTCCGGCGATCTTACAAGATATGCTTTTGCAACCAATGCCCAGGGTTACCGCGACACATCGTACTTTCATGTTGCCGAAAACACCGCTATGGAGATACCTGCTGAATACGGGTTAGGGTTCTCACTCAGAAAAAGAGACAAATGGATGGTTGGAATCGATTACACAAGACAAGACTGGAGCAATGTATCTTTTGCACCTACACCGGGGGTAAGCTTTACTCCCTCTGTAAGCAATTCGTTTAAGCTGGGTTTTGAGTACATTCCAAACAGGTACGACATAAGATATTACTCAAGAAGAGTCACCTACAGAGGTGGTCTTTATTACGAAAACACCTATATGAAAGTAGAAGACAAACAGATTAATGCGATGGGTTTGACTTTTGGGGCTACTTTGCCAATTTTACGCTTCTATAACGGAGTAGGGTTTTCGGTAGATATGGGTCAGAGGGGCTCGTTGCAGAATAATCTAGTAAGAGAAAGGTACGTTATGTTTAACTTAAGCTTTTCTTTGCACGATATTTGGTTTGTTAAATACAGGTACGATTAATTACTCGATACAATAATATAAAATAGTTATGAAAAAAGCGCGCATTTTATTAATTACTACAATCCTAACTATGGTTGCCGCGAGTGGCTATGCCCAAGGTGGTCTGGCCAGCGCTAGTCCGGAATGTCAAAGAAGTGTATCTTTTTACACGGATTATATAAGGCAAAACAACTTTGCTGAGGCGGCACCTTTGTGGAGAGAAGCATTCCGTGTTTGTCCTCCGGGAATCAGACAAGGTATTTATGTGGATGGACAAAGAATTTTTAAGTATTTTATTGAACAGAATAAGGACAATCCTGAACTGAAAAATGCTCTAGTAGATTCTTTGCTTTTGATGTACGATTTAAGAGTTGAACATTTTCCTTCTCACGCTATATCGGCATCAACCTTTAAGGTGATTGACATGGTAGAGTATGTTGGCAGCGACGACAGAAAGATATTCGAAGCCATTAAAGAGGCAATAGAAATTTCCGCAGATAAGACAGATCCTGCTCTTTTGGTGATTGCTATGCAGAGAGTTAACAGCATGTTTAACAATGGAGAGGTTCCGGCCGAGAAGGTTATGGAAACCTATACTATGCTTACCCCGATTGTTGAGGCTCATCTTAAGGCAAACCATCAGGATGCCGACAGGGTGAAGAGAGATATTGATAATCTGTTTGCTGCAAGTGGTGTTGCAACATGTGAAAATATTGTAGAGCTGTTTACTCCTCGCTTCAGAGCAACACCGGACGACAGAGATTTGGTATCTACAATAGTAAGTTTGCTTAGTGAGGCCGATTGTACAACAGATCCGCTTTTCCTCGAAACTGTTGAGACTCTCTACAGGATGGATCCAACCAACTATGTTTATATCAGAAATCTTTATCGTCTGTATGCAGCCAAAGGTGATCAGGATAACGCCATTAAAATGCTCAGACAGGCAATTGACAGCGATCAGTCGGGAGACGAAGAGGATGCCAATATGCTAATTACACTTGCAAACTACTATATGCAACTGGAGAATCTTCCAAAAGCAGCCGAAACAGCAAGACAAGCGATGGAAAAGAGTTCGACAGTAAGCGGAAGGGCTAATCTGATTATTGGTTTGGTTTGGGGTTCACTCAGATGCACCGGTAACGAAATTGAATCAAGGGCTAAATTCTGGGTTGCTGTAGACTTTTTAATCAGAGCCAGAAATGCCGATCCTTCTGTAGCCGACGAGGCCAATTCATATATCTCTAACTACTCGCAGTACTTCCCTGCACAGGAAGATGCTTTTATGTACGATATTATCGACGGCGCATCTTACACTGTCAATTGTGGTGGTATGAGAGCAGTTACAACAGTCAGAACCAGAAGATAGTTTTATGAGGTTATCCTCTTTATTATTGATATGCAGTAAAAAGGTAGCAGTCACTTTGGTGGTTGCTACTCTTCTTTATTCATGTAAAGATGATATCCCCAAAACAGACCTTTCCGGCGTTGAGGAGTTGCCCTCTCAAGTTGTAAAGCAGATGAGTTTAGTTCAGTTTTCGGGAAGAGAGGCGGAGTTTATTGTTACTGCTCCATTAATGGAGAGATATACACAGACAGATGCTCCTTACGATGTATTTCCCGGAGGAATTGAGCTGAGAGGCTTCACTCCTGAAGGGTTGCTGGAAACTAGAATAGTTGCCAATTATGCCAAACATGTTAAACAGGAGACTGAGGAGATATGGGAGGCATACGGAGATGTGGTTATCAATAACTACATAAAGGGAGAAAAAATGGAGACAGACACTCTTTTCTGGAATCGTAACACTCAAAGAATATATACACACACCTGGGTAAAACTTACCACTCCGGATATGTTTATGCAGGGTTACGGCATGGAGTCGGACGACATGGCAAGGAATGCTGTAATTAAAAGGCCATTCGATAGTTATGCAATAATAAGCAGAGATTCCACAGAAATTCCTTATATTGACACAGCCAATTTTATAGGTCCATTACTTAAAATAGGTTTGTAATATGGAATCTGCCATTATTGTATCAGTAGTATCTCTATTATTTATTGCAATTTTTACTGCCCTTGAAAGCTCTTTTGAAACATTCAGCAAGTTTCGGTACGAGGTAGATAAAAAGCAGGAAAAAAGATATGCAAAGGTTCTCGAATATCTTTTAGATAGAGAGGGAGAGGTGATTTTATCACTTAAGCTTGCCTCTGACATATTTCTTGTATTATTCGGAATGGCTGTTGCATCGGTTTTTGCCAATATTTTTTTGGGGATTGCCGTTGCCCTTGCGTCGGTTCTTGTAATATCCAAGTTGATGCCAATGGCTGTTGCTGCAGCAAGCCCCGATTTTATAACCGAGTATCTTATTTATGTTGCCAAAGGGGTTTATATTGTGCTATCTCCCTTTGCCGGGAAAGAACCGGAAAGACATATTCCCGAAAAGGAGGAGAGCCACGAGATGGTTTTTTTGCAGAATGCTCTTAACTTTTCGGATGTAATAGTTCGCGAATGTATGATTCCGAGAACAGAAATTTGTGCTATCCCGGACACTGCATCAATTGACGAGTTACTATCTCTTTTTGCGGAGTCGAAGTACTCTCGTATATTGGTGTACCATCAGAATATTGATAAAATTATCGGCTATATTCATTCAAAGGACCTTTTTACCGGTGGAAAGCCAATAAAGGAGCTTATAAGGAGTATTAACTATGTGCCGGAAGAGATGGGAGCCAGAGCCCTGCTTACCACAATGATTAAAAACAAGCGGTCTATAGCTGTAGTTAACGACGAATACGGGGGAACAGCCGGAATAGTTACTTTAGAAGATATAATTGAAGAGATATTCGGTGAAATTTCAGACGAACTCGATCGCGAGGAGCTTACCGAAAAAGTTATTTCTGAAAACGAATACCTGCTTTCCGGACGGCACGAGATAAAATATCTTAACAAATCATACGATTTAGACCTCCCCGAAAGTGACGACTACGAAACTCTTGGCGGTTTTATAACCTGGTTTCACGAAAACATTCCAAACGAAGGGGATGTATTGAATTATCAGGATTTTGAATTCACCATACTCAAGACCAGTTCAAATCGTTTAGATAGTGTAGTTTTGAGAAAAATTACTATCTTCGCGCCTTACAAGAAAATAAACAAATTAAAATAATTATCAAATGGCAGTTCTCGAGAAGATCCGCGTTAAAATGGGTGTCTTTATAACAGCGGTTATAGGTTTGGCGCTTATTTCATTTATTATCGACGCAGACACATTGCAATCGGCTGTTTCTGTATTTTCTTCTAAATATGATGTTGGGGAGATGAACGGAAAAGCCATATCTTATCAAGATTTTCAAAAAAGAGTAGAGTATTTTAACCGAATTCACCAGCTACTTAGCGGAACAACTGCTCTGGACGAACAAACATCAGAGATGCTTAACCAGAGTGCGTGGCAGGATCTTTTGAGCGATAATGTGATTATTCCTTCAATTAAAGAGGCAGGTATTGTAGTTGGCGACGAAGAGCTCTTCGATTTAAGCCAGGGTTCTCAGATATCGCAGGTGCTTGCCCGTGAGCAGGCCTTTATTGGAGAAAATGGTGTTTTTGACAGAGATCTGCTGGTTCAGTTTATAAGGGCAATTCCTATGGATAACACCGGGAATCTAGCCACTTACTGGGATTATCTGGAGAAAAACATGGTAGTAGACCAAATGGTTGGCAAATACGTAAGTCTTTTGGCAAAAAGTAATATTAAAAATCCTGTTCAATTAAGAAGAGCAGTTATGGATAACAATATTACCTCTGAGGTCTCTTTTGTTGTTCAGCCCTACAGTTTTGCAGAGGATACAACCATAACAGTTACAAAACAGGAGGTTAGAGATTATTACAACAGGCACAAGCACTCATTTGAGCAGTCTGCGGGCAGAGATATAGAGTATGTGGTTGTAGAGGTAGTTCCTTCACTCGAAGATGTAGCAGCTGCAGAGCAGGAAATCGAAGATTTAATGAACGAGTTTTCTTCTACAGCAAATATAAGAAATTTCCTTGCCAGAAACTCTGACAAACCTCTTGATACTTACTACTACAAGCAGGGAGAGATGGCTTCTGTTTCTCCTAAACTGGACAGTTTTGCTTTCAGAGCAACATATGCCGATGTATTGGAACCTTTCAAGGATGGTGATGTTTTCCGCGCTGCGAGAATCAACTCTATTAAGCAGATGCCTGATTCAGTTTATATTCAGCATATTTTGCTCCCCAATATGGACAGAGTGGGATCGAATGCTCAGGCAGACAGTCTTATAACCCTGTTACAAAGGGGTGCCGATTTTGCACAACTGGCAGCTGATAACTCTCTGGATCAAAACCCAAATATGATGCCCGGCGATCTTGGATGGATGAGTCAGGAAAATATGATACCAGGTTTTGATACCTGTTTTGTGGCGCCTGTTGGTCGTCCATTTAAACTTGAGACAACCTATGGTCTACACATTTTAAATATTAAAGAGAGGACAAGGCCAATGAAAAAGGTTCAGATTGCTGTTCTCGAAAAAGCAGCAATTGCCAGCAGGGAGACATTCCAAAACTATTACGGCAAAGCAAATGAGGTAGCTTCAAGATCTGACGGAAAAATTGAGAACTTCCACAAAGTTACGGCAGAAATGAATCTTTATCCTATGCCGGCTTATAATATTACTGAAAGAGCAAGAAACATTGCAAATTTCAGCAATGCAAGAGAGATTGTCCGTTGGGCATATCAAGCCAAAAAAGGTGAGGTTTCGCAGATTATTTCTCTGGAGAATAAGTATTTCTTTGTTGTTGCTTTAACCGAGGTTAGAGAGGCAGGAATTCCATCTATGGATGCTCTTGAAAAGGAAATCGCTGCACAAATCAGAAGAGAGAAGGCCAATGATAAGTTGGCAGCGACCGTAAGAGAGCAGATAGCTGGACTAACTAATCTGGAAGAGATTGCAGATAAATTGGGCACCACTGTAAGCAGACAATCAGGAGTATCTTTCGGATCTCCGGGAGCTCAGAGTTTCGATCCTAAATTTATCGGATCGGTTGCAGGAGCTGACCTTAACACTCTTTACGGTCCTGTAGCAGGTACAATAGGAGTTTATATGTTTGAGGTTACCTCAAGAGAAACCGGTTCGTTTTTCACTGAGGATGATGCAAAAAATCGCCAGAACCAGTCATTCGCATTCCAGATTCAGATGCTCCCTTCTATTTTTGAGAAAAAAGCAGGAGTTAAAGATAACAGGGCTAAATTCTTTTAGAGAGGGAATCAGACATTAAAGCGAAAATGCATAATGTCGCCATCCTGAACTATATATTCTTTCCCTTCAACCGACATTTTACCCGCCTCTTTGCAGGCGGGTTCACTTTTATATTTCACATAGTCGGAGTACTTGATAACCTCTGCCCGGATAAACCCTTTTTCGAAATCGGTATGAATAATACCGGCTGCCTGAGGTGCTTTTATTCCTTTGGGAAATGTCCATGCTCTTACCTCCTGCGGACCTGCAGTAAAATAGGTTTCGAGATTTAAAAGTGAGTAGGCGCTTCTGATAAGGCGTGAAACACCCGAAGAGCTGAGACCTATTTCGTTAAGGAACATCTCCCTCTCTTCAAAAGTATCCAGTTCGGCAATTTCAGACTCTATCTTTGCAGCAACCACCAGCATTTCGGCATCTTCGTCCTTGATGGCCTCCTTCACCTGATTTACATAGTCATTTCCACTGGTTGCCGATTTTTCATCGACATTGCATACATACAAAACAGGCTTATTGGTTAAAAGAAACAGCTCTTTGGCCATTTTTGCATCTTCGGCATTGTCGAACTTAACGGTTCGTGCCGATTTCCCCTGAACAAGTGCCTCTTTATAGCGAACAAGTATATCCAGCATCCTCTTTGCAGCTTTGTCACCGCCTGTCTGGGCCTGTTTGTAAACTTTAGTAATTCTGCTTTCTACACTATCAAGGTCTTTTATCTGAAGTTCTGTGTCTATTATCTCTTTGTCTCTAACGGGGTCTACCGAGCCGTCGACATGAACTATGTTGGGGTCGTCAAAACACCGGAGGAGATGAATAATGGCGTCAGTTTCACGGATATTACCCAGAAACTGGTTCCCGAGCCCCTCTCCTTTGCTTGCCCCTTTTACAAGCCCTGCAATGTCAACTATTTCTACAGTTGCCGGTATTACTCTTTGAGGCTTAACAAGCTTTTCCAGTACCTGTAACCGCTCATCGGGAACCACTGTCGATCCGATGTTAGGTTCTATTGTACAAAAAGGGAAATTTGCCGATTGTGCTTTACCCGAGCTTATGCAATTAAATAGTGTCGATTTACCTACATTGGGGAGCCCCACTATTCCACATTGAAGTGCCATTTTTTTTTCTTTTAATTTTTGAGGGTGCGAAATTAGCAAAAAAAGGGGGATAAATCTAAAAACATATATTTTATACTGAATATAAGATAATTATTTTTTCGGAATATCTGTAATTAAACTCAGTGTGGTAAGTTTGAGAAAAAATGAAAAGATATCTGCTGTTGCTGTTATTCTCTGTTTTTTGCACTCTTTTGTTTGCTCAGGAGGGTTACACTTTGTTTTTTTGGAATGTGGAGAATTTTTTTGATACAAGAAACGACCCCGATAAGGAAGATGATCAGTTTACGCCACAAGGGACAAACCGATGGACAAGAAAGCGATTTGTTAAAAAGAGAGACGGCATTGCCGGGACAATAATTGATGTCACAAATGGAGAGTTACCCGCCTTTATTGCCCTTGCCGAAATAGAAAACAGGTATGTGTTAAATCAACTGATTTATGAAACACCGCTTACATACGGTAATTACAGAATTCTGCATAAGGATTCACCGGACAGGAGGGGCATTGATGTTGCTCTGCTCTACCGCAAAGACCATTTTTATCCGTTGGAAACAAAATACCTGAGCGTTAGCCACGACTCTGTTCAATTAAGAGATATTCTTTATACAAAGGGTGTTCTGCACCGTTTAGACACTCTGCACCTTTTTATTAACCATTGGCCATCTAAATATGGGGGAGAGAAGGAGTCGGCTCCCAAAAGAGGGGCTGCTGCCGATGCCCTGTTGTATGTGTGTGATTCCATACTGTTAAGCAATTCAAGGGCTAATGTAATTATTGCAGGCGATTTTAACGACACTCCGGACTCTGAAATTATGAAGAGGTTCGCTATGTTTATAAATTTAAGTGCCCGGATACCTAAAAGAGAGGGAACAATTAAGTATCGTGGAGTATGGGAGCTTATAGACCAGATTCTCGTCAGTCCAAATATGCTAAATGCAGATGAGCCGGTTTCAGTCGATATCTGGAGTTTTAAAATTATTTCTCATTCTGCATTGCTTGAGCGTGACAGAAACTTTACCGGCTACAGACCAAAAAGGACCTATATCGGGCCAAGATACCATGGCGGATTAAGCGATCATTTGCCCGTAATAGTAAAAATCTACAGAAACTGGTAATTTTAGTAACTTTGCAGAATGTATGTAAGAGCGAAAAAAGCACTGGGACAGCATTTTTTGAAAGATAACGAAATAGCTGCCAAAATAGTAGATATGCTTAAGCTGCCGGAGCAAGGAGAGTCGGCCGCCGTTTTAGAAGTGGGCCCGGGAACTGGGGTGCTGACTCAGTACCTTGTTCAGAAACCGGCAATTAACTTAAAACTTGTCGAAATTGACTCAGAGTCTGTACAGTATCTGAGAGTTCACTATCCAAACCTGGGAAGTACTCTTGTCGAGGGCGATTTTCTAAAAATGGATTTGAATGATTTATTTGAGGGAGAGTTTATGCTGATTGGAAATTTTCCCTACAACATATCCTCACAAATTTTCTTTAAGGCACTGGATTACAAAGAGAAGATTCCGGTAATTGTGGGGATGCTTCAAAAAGAAGTGGCAGAACGGCTTGCATCTCCTCCCGGGAACAAAAATTACGGAATTCTATCAGTTTTACTTCAAGTGTGGTACAACATAGAGTATATGTTTACAGTGCACGAAAACTCTTTTATTCCCCCTCCAAAGGTAAAGTCGGCGGTGATTCGATTGACTAAAAACAGCAGGGTTGAACTGGGATGCGATGAGCAGCTTTTTAAAAGAGTGGTTAAAACTACTTTTAATCAACGAAGGAAAACCATAAGAAACTCTATTAAGCCAATAACAGCAGGAGAGGGAGTTACCACAAGCTATCTGTTTGACAAGAGGCCTGAACAGCTCTCTGTTGAGGAGTTTGTTGAGCTTACTAAGCTTATTTCGAGTTAATTGCCTCTACCGGATTCAGGTTAGAGGCGGTGTAGGCGGGGATAAATCCTGATACAATTCCAATTACCGATGCAATAGTCAGCCCTCTTATTATATTGTAGACGCTGAGTTGCATAGGAAATGCCTCGTTTCCCCCGAGAGTTGCCACCACAAGAACCACAAACAAAATTCCGAATATGCCTCCCAAAAGGGCCAAAACAGCAGCTTCTGCCAAAAACTGGGTTAGAATGGTGTATTTTTTGGCTCCCAAAGCTTTTTGTATACCTATAAGGTTTGTTCTCTCTTTTACCGAAACAAACATAATATTTGCAATTCCAAAACCGCCTATTAGTATGGAGAATCCCCCTATTATCCAGCCTGCAAGAGATATTCCGGCAAAAATCTGTTTAGTGGAATCTAAAAGGAAGGTCATTTCGTTAACGGCAAAATTATCTTTTTGCTTGGGTTTAAGGCGGCGGATGGCCCTCATAAGAAGCCGGATCTCTTGTATAAACTCTTCTCTGCCTGCACTGTCATTTGGTTTAATGCAAATAAGCGCCGAACTGCTTTTGGTATTAAAAAGTGTCCCTGCATAACTGTAAGGAATCAAGATAGAGTTATCGGTATCAAAAATGTTAACGATGCTCTCTCCCGCTTTTTTCATTACACCAATAACCCGTACATTATTGTTACCAAGTTTAATAATTTTGTTAACCGGCTCCTCTCCAAAAAAGAGATTATCTGCTACCGAGTGTCCTAGAATTGCAACAGGAATAGAAGTTTGTGTTTCGTAAATAGAAAAATACCTTCCCGATTCAAGATCGACATTTGCAAGATTGTTCCACTCGTAGGTTGCGGCAGTGATAAATCCGTCGTTAAATGAGTACCTTTTGTATTTTGCTGTGATGTTTGTAAATGTAACAAAGGCAACTGCCCCGGCATGCTTGGAATTATTGCGCAAAAAGAGGTACTCTTCGTATTTGGGAGTTGGTCTTGTACGAAACTCCCACCATTTGTATTCTTCGCCCTCTTCGGGGGCAAATGGAAACTCTTGTATGTAAACCGTGTTTGAGCCAAAGCTGTTGAGTCCGCTCTCTACATTAGAGCGGAGGGCATCAATAGCCGTAAAAACGGTTACGATAGAGAAAATACCTATTGTTACACCAAACAGTGATAAAAAGGTTCTGAATTTATCGCCCTTTAAAGAGCCGAAAGCAAAAATTATGCTCTCTGTAACTAGCTTGAAAATCATTTTATTAAAGACCGAGTCTCTTTTTTAAATTTCTAAGTTTATCAAATGCATCCAGAGGAGAGACAGTGTTTATATCCAGATCGCGCAGCTCATCTCTGATTGTTGTAAGAAGAGGGTCGTCTAACTGAAAAAAAGAGAGCTGTACTGCTTCATTTTTAGGTGTGCTCTCAAGTTGCTTGAGTACTCTTTCGGCTCTGGTAACAACCTCGCGAGGCATACCGGCCATTCTTGCAACATGAATTCCGAAGCTGTGAGCAACCCCTCCTCTGCACAATTTGCGCAGAAAGATAATATTTTTATCGACCTCTTTTACAGATATGTGCCAATTTTTTACTCTTGGCAGTTTTTGTTCAAGGTCGTTTAGTTCGTGATAGTGCGTTGCAAAAAGAGTTTTTGCCCGGTGTTCGGGGTGTTCATGTAAATACTCTACAATTGCCCAAGCAATGGACATCCCATCGTATGTACTTGTTCCTCTGCCTATTTCATCTAAAAGCACAAGTGATCGTGACGACAAATTATGGAGAATAGTTGAGGTTTCGAGCATCTCCACCATAAATGTAGATTCGCCCTTAGAGATATTGTCCGAAGCACCTACCCGTGTAAAAATTTTGTCAACAATACCGATCTCTGCTGATGATGCAGGTACATAGGAGCCGGTTTGAGCCATAAGAACAATAAGCGCGGTTTGTCTGAGTAGTGCACTTTTTCCCGACATATTCGGACCTGTCAAAATAATAATCTGCTGGGAGTTATTGTCAAGCGAAAGATCGTTTGCAATGTACTGCTCGCCGGGAGGCATAAGTGATTCAATAACCGGATGGCGACCCCCTTTAATTACAAGGGAGGTGTTTGTATTCAATATGGGTTTACAGTATTTTTTCTCTTTTGCAATAACTGCATAGCCGGCAAGACAATCTAGCCGCGACAGAAGAGATGCATTTTTCTGAATAACAGAGATACTATCCTGTATTTCAGAGATTATTTCCAGAAATAACTGCTGCTCAAGGGCTAAGATCTTCTCTTCTGCCCCAAGAATTTTGTGTTCATACTCTTTCAGCTCTTCTGTGATATACCTTTCTGCGCTTACAAGAGTCTGTTTGCGGATCCAGTCTTCGGGAACCTTATCTTTATGTGTATTCCGAACCTCAAGGTAGTAACCGAAAACATTGTTATAGCTTATTCGCAGAGAGCTTATTCCTGTTCTGTCGCTCTCGCGGCGCTGAATCTCTGCAAGAATATCCTTGCCGTGTCGTGCAATTTTTCTTAAGTTATCCAGCTCCTGGCTGACTCCGGAAGCGATAACGTCGCCCTTGCCTACCATTGCAGCAGGTTCGGCTACCAGCTTACGGCTCATTGAGGAGAGCAGTTTATCACAGCAGTCCAGCTCCTTTGCTAGATTGGAGAGATGGTTACTAACGGTGTTGCAGAGCTCTTTTACGGGGGCTATATTACTTAACCCTTTTTTTAGCATAACTGCCTCCCTGGGAGATATTCTTCCGGCAGCAGCTTTCGATACCACCCTTTCCATATCGCCAATTTCACTGAGATGGTTGCGCAGAGTATCTGTCAGGTTTTGATTCTGTAACAAAGAGTCTACAATTGAGTGCCGTATTTCCAGTTCATCAATATTTTTAACAGGAAGAGCAAGCCAGTTGCGAAGCATTCTTGCCCCCATCGGAGTGCAGCAACGGTCAATGGTGGAGATAAGTGAGGCGGCTCCATCCTGATATCCCGAAAAAACTTCGAGGTTGCGGAATGTGAATTTATCAATCCACACATAGTCGCTTTCGTCAATTCTGGAAATAGAGGTAAGGTGGTTGAGACCTTCGTGGCGGGTAAGCTGAAGGTAAAAGAGAATGGCTCCGGCGGCAGTTACTGCCAGTGGCATATTCTCTATACCGAAACCTTTGAGCGAATTTGTACCAAAATGTTCTTTAAGCTTCTCTTCGGCAGCAGCAGGAGCAAAGGCCCATTCATCGATAAGAGTTAAATAGTATTCTGTTCCGAATTTTTGTTCAAATCCCTTTTTTAAAGAGCGTTCGATAAGTAACTCCTTTGGATTCATACTGGCAAGCAGCAGCTCTATATAATTGTGCGATCCCGTTGCAACTTTAAAAAACCCGGTTGAGATATCTAAAAAGGCAATACCTGCATTTTCATTAAAAAAACATATTGCGCAAAGAAAGTTGTTTTCCTTGTTGTTTAAGAGTTGGTCGTTGTAGGCAACCCCCGGTGTTACAAGCTCGGTTATTCCCCTCTTTACAATCGTTTTTGTGAGTTTAGGATCTTCCAGCTGGTCGCAAATGGCAACCTTATATCCGCTACGAACCAGTTTTGGCAGATAGCTGTCTATGGAGTGATGAGGAAACCCTGCAAGCTCAACCGACGAGGCAGCTCCATTGGCCCGTTTTGTCAGAACAATCCCCAGTACTTTTGAGGCGGTTATTGCATCCTCACCAAAGGTTTCGTAAAAATCACCGACGCGGAACAGCAAAATTGCGTCAGGGTGCTTTGCCTTAATGGAAAAGTATTGACGCATAAGAGGTGTTTCCGCTATTTTTTTATTGCTGTTCATCTATGCAAAAATAGATATATTTTGGTTCAAAACCCTATCTTTGTATAATGACCTCTTAAATTTAAACTATTATGAAAACCGGATTCAAACTAAAGCAAATTA
Source organism: uncultured Muribaculaceae bacterium (assembly GCA_964349315.1). Lineage (GTDB taxonomy): Bacteria > Bacteroidota > Bacteroidia > Bacteroidales > UBA932 > Bact-08. The sequence continues at coordinate 47,963 of CAYGGD010000001.1, read as the reverse complement.
TCTCATTTTTATTAGTTGCAACAATGATTTTAGCTTGTAATAAACCCTCAAAAGAGGATATTGCCAGAGAGCAAATAAACCAGATTATGGAACAGACCGGAGCCGTTGGTCTGGCCCTGGCGGTGGTTAAAGATGGCGAAATTATTTTCAGTGAAAGTTTCGGCTACAAAAATATTGAGCAACAAACTCTTCTGGCAAAAGATGATATTTTCAGGATTGCCTCAATCTCAAAGTCGTTTACAACAGTGGCTCTTATGACTCTTGTTGAACAAGGGATAGTCGATTTGAACAGTGATGTCAGCGACCTTGTAGGGTTCACTGTACGAAATCCGGAATTTCCCGAAACGGTTATTACTCTTAAAATGTTGCTTTCTCATACATCAAGCATGAACGATACTCAGGGTTATTTTAATCTGAATGTATTGAATCCGGCAACCAACCCTGACTTTGGAAAATGTTACAACCAATATGAGCCGGGATCAAAATACCAATATTGCAATCTCGGCTTTAATACAATCGGAGCCATTGTAGAAAAATTTTCCGGTGTAAGGTTCGATAATTACGTGGCCGATGTAGTGCTTAAACCTCTCGGACTAACTGCCAGTTTTAATGTAGATTCTCTGGACGCATCCAAATATGTTCCGCTCTATTCGCTGGTAGCAACAGATACAACTGAGGGAGCAGAAAGGGTATTTACAGAGCAACCTGCTGCCTACGCCAGTCGTGCTGCTGATATTGAGTCGGGTTATGTTATGGGGTACAGCACACCTCTGTTTTCTCCAACGGGTGGTATGAAAATCTCTGCACATGATCTTGCAAAATATATGACAATGCATATGTACTACGGACAAGATCCTGCTACAGGGGTAAGAATTATCTCGGAAGAGAGTTCTAAGCTTATGCAGACTCCTGTTGCCGAAATGAGCGAAGGCAACTTTTATGCACTTGCTCTAAGAACTACAACAACACTTATTCCGGGCGAAACGATGGTGGGACACACAGGATCGGCCTACGGACTCTTTAGCGCAATGTTTTTTGAACCTGATAAAAAGTTTGGTTTCGTTATGATGACAAACGGATGTGAGCCGGTTTACACAGAGGGGTTCACCGAAATTCAGGGCAATGTTATCCGTGCTCTTTACGATGTTTTTGTTAAGTAATTAATGAAAAGAGTTCTTATAATAACCTATTACTGGCCCCCTTCGGGTGGATCCGGAGTGCAAAGGTGGCTTAAATTTGTCAAATACCTAAGGGAGTTTGGCTACGAGCCAATAGTGTACACCCCTGCTAATCCAGAGTTTATGGCAGTTGACAGCTCTCTTGAAAAGGAGATTCCGGAGGGGATAGAGGTTATTAAAAGAGCAATTTTCGAACCCTACTCTCTTTATAAATTTATAAAAGGGAAAAAAGGAGAGACTCTTAAACCAGGTTTTATCAGCGATACAGGGTACCTCTCACTTTTTATCCGCAGCAACTTTTTTATTCCAGATCCCAAAAAATTCTGGATTAAACCTTCGGTCCGGTACCTCAAGAGCTATCTAATAAATAACAGGATAGACGCAGTTGTCAGTACAGGACCTCCCCACTCGATGCATTTAATAGCAGAAAAACTGTCCAGAGATTCAGGTATCCCATGGCTGGCCGATTTCAGAGATCCTTGGACTAAAATGTATAATTTTAAGTACATGGGTTACACCAGTATTGTTAAAAGAATACTTGCCCGCCTTGAGCGCAGAGTAGTTGCCGGTGCCGATGCAGTAGTTACTGTTTCCTCCACAATTGCAAAAGAGCTACAGCAATGGAGAGATAAAGTAGATGTCATTACCAATGGATACGATACTTCCGATTTTGATACGCAGAGTAGTGAGCCGGTAAACTCTTTTTCTATAGTGTATACCGGGCTCTTTGTTAAGACTCAGAATCCCGTTATTCTTTGGGATGTGCTATCAGAAATGTGCAGTAAAAATGAGGTGTTTGCAAAAGACTTAAAGATTTGCCTAATTGGCAATATCGACTCTTCAATTACTCAGAATATTAAAGAAAAATCATTAAGCCCTTATTTGCAGCAGCAAGGATATCTTTCGCACGAGCAGGTAGTAGGTTATCAAAAAAAGGGAGCACTCCTGTTGCTTGCAGGAGGTGAGGAGCCGGAGTCTGCCGGAATAATGACAGGAAAATTTTTTGAGTACCTTGCCGCAGGCAGACCAATTCTGGGATTTGGCCCAAAAGGTGGCGATATGGACACAGCTTTGGATGAGAGCGGGCACGGAAAGATGTTTGCTTACAATAACCGCGATGGTGTCAGAGAGTGGATAGGAGAAATGTATCAGAGGTACCTTGATGGAAAATTGGTGTCGATAAAAGGAGATATAGAAAAATATTCGAGAAGGGAGCTTACAGCCGGAATGGCTTCAATTTTAGACAGGATTGTAAATAATAAAGAGAATAAATAATGGAAGCGTTAAAAAAATACTGGCCATATGTTGTAATTATTGCACTGTTTTATGTGGTGGCCTATCTTTTTACACCTCAGGTTTTAAGCAATAAAGTTGTAAACCAGTCGGATATAGCTGCCTGGAGAGGTATGGCAAATGAAATTATCGAGTATAATGAGGCCAACCCCGGGAAAGATCCGACATTATGGACAAATTCTATGTTTGGAGGGATGCCGGCAACTGCGATATCTGTCATTTATCAGGGAGACTACACCGACTATTTTTACAAGCTGATCCACAAACTATCGGGAACCCGTCCGCCAAGCTATCTGCTGATAAGTTTGGTTGGCGCTTTCTTGCTTTTTCTTGCCTTTGGAGTAAATGTATGGCTATCGGCAATAGGTGCATTTGCTATCACTTTTTGCTCATACAATATGCAAATCATACAGGTGGGACATAACTCCAAGATGGTAGCTATTGCCTTTATGCCATGGGTGTTGGCTGCAATTACCTATGCGTATCGAAAAAATTGCATTTTGGGTTCAGTTCTTTTTGCATTTGCATTAAGTTTTCAGATAAAGGCAAATCATCCACAAATAACCTACTATTTGGCTATGATTGTGGTTGCCTTTGCCATTGCAGAATTGTACACAGCTGTAAAAAAGAGATGCCTGCCTCTTTTTATAAAAAAATCGGCTATGCTTCTGGTTGCGGGGCTACTCGGTATTGCAGTAAATGTAAATCATCTTTGGCCAACTTACGAATATTCCAAATATACCATGAGAGGTGGCTCGGAGCTGGCACTTGAACAGGGAAAAGATCAGCGGGGCCTTGATATATCATACGCCACCAGTTGGTCGTACAGCCCCGAAGAGATGCCAAATCTTATGATTCCCAACTTTAACGGAGGTGCCTCAGGAGGCAAACTTTCAAGAGATTCCGAAACATACAGAGCGCTCACCTCAGAAGGTTACCGGGGGGCCGATCAAATTATCAGGCAATTGCCGCTGTACTGGGGGCCGCAGCCCTTTACGGCAGGCCCGATGTATATGGGGGCTATATCGGTATTCCTTTTCGTTCTGGGATTAGCTCTGCTCAAAGGTCCCTTGAAATGGTGGGTTGCAGGTGTCTCACTGCTGGCGGTATTGCTCTCGTGGGGATCGAACCTGCTCTTTTTAACAGAGTTTTTCTTTAAAAATGTTCCACTTTACAGCAAGTTTCGTACGGTGTCGATGATTCTGGTTATACTTCAGATAACCATACCTCTCCTTGCAATTTTAGTCCTGGACAAAATAAGTGGTAAAGAGAGAGAATTCGTTAAAAAAGATTTTAAAAAAGGGATTACTGTCGCATTGGCTCTCACTGCAGGTTTTTGCGTTCTCTTTGCACTTATACCCTCTCTTGCCGGCTCGTTTGTATCTCAGGCCGATTCCAGAATGCCCGACATACTAAGACAATCGCTTGTAGCAGACAGAATCGCTCTTTTAAGAGCAGATGCTTTACGTTCGCTTGCTTTTATTGTAATTGCGGCCGGTGTGGTTTGGTTTTCATTTAAAGGAAAGCTCAAAAGAGAGCTGATGTATGGAGCTGTCGCGCTATTGATTATATTAGATTTATGGGTTGTAGGAAAACGCTATTTGAACGATACACATTTTGTAAGGCGTACAGAGTTTGAAAATCAGTATTCTCTAAGGCCTGTAGATATTGCTATTAAGGAGGATAAAGACCCTAATTACAGGGTTTTAGATTTATTCGTTAATACCTTTAACGACTCCCATACCAGCTATCACCATAAAACAATCGGGGGTTATAGTCCTGCAAAACTTCAGATTTACCAGGATATTATAGACCGTCATATCACCTCTGAAATAGGTGCACTAGCACAGGATTTGTCAGATGTCAATACTATTGAACAGGCACAGGAGGCCCTTGGTTTTTACCCGGTTTTAAATATGCTTAACACCAGGTACATCGTAATTGCTCCGGACAATCCGCCACTGGTTAACACTTACGCTTTCGGAAACAGCTGGTTTGTCACCAATGTCCATATGGTGGAGAGTCTCACTCAGGAGATTGAAATGCTGGATGTAAACAGAGGATTGAACTTAAACAACACAGCGGTTGTTCACTCTCAGTTTGCCGACGCAATTACCGGAATCTCTGCTGATTCCCTCTCTGCCAAAGAGGGGATTGAGCTTGTCAGTTATGAGCCAAACAAATTGGTTTACAGCTACAATTCGGAAGTGCCCAGAATTGCGGTTTTCAGTGAGATTTACTACCCGGCCGGCTGGAAAGCCAAAGTAAACGGAGTTTCTTCAGAGATTATTCGTGTAAACTATGTTTTAAGGGGATTAAAGGTTCCCCCCGGAAACAACATAATTGAGTTTGAGTTTAAACCAGATTCTTTTACAAAAGGGGAGCTTATGTCAAGAATAATTTCAGGCATCCTTTTGGTATTGACCATTGCCGCAATTACAGGACAACTAATTAACTATAAACGTATATGGAAAAACAACAAGCAGATCTAAGATCAGAACAGATGGCAACTCTTTCGCGTCCAAGATTAAAATATAGTTTTGCCGCACAATTCTTCTTCTTTTCGATGGATTTAGTTACAGGAAAGAAGAACACTCTGTCAAAAGCAATGCTTTTGGAGATTCTTGCATCTATACCTTACCGCGAATGGGAAATCAGGAAGTATAGAAATATAACCCGCTCTTTCCGCAATCTGGACAAGGTGGCGAGTGCCGAGGGGGTAATTGATTGGAGCCGCCATGCTCAGGATAACGAATTCGATCATCTTCAGGTGATTAATGAAAAGATGAAAGAAGATGGTATAGAAGAGGCCTGGTATTTAAAGCCATTCTTTACGGCCTTTTTTGTTTTAACCTACATTATTATTGCAAAAATTATAGCCCGGATTAACATAAAAGGGGCATTCCATTTTAACGGTGAGTTTGAAGACCATGCAGAGCATGTTTATGCAGGTATGGTTTCAGATAATCCGGAGTGGGAGAATCAAAAAGTTGAGAACCCTCTTGTGAAGAGGTATGCCGATGTAGAAAACTGGGCAGATGTGTTCAGACGAATTGGTCTTGACGAGAGAGAGCACCGTAATGATAGCTTCACCCTCTCAGGCAACTCAGATCTTGTTGCCTAGTGTTTTAGATGCTCTTGCTAATTATACAATTATAGCTACCTTCGGGCCTTCAAATGAAAAGAGTATATAGATTGAATAAGAGATTAGTGGGACTCACTGGCCTGGTTACATTGCTATCTATTGTAACTATCTTTGCTTTACTCGATTTCTCGATGGGTTCAAAGACTAAAAATACTCAAATACCACCTCTCAATAACCAATTTTCATATACCCTCTCGGAATCCACGCCTATTTTGGCTGTAATTCCTTTTAGCAGACTCTCTTACTCTTTTCACTATTTCAATTGCAAATCGGGGAAAAATGCTCACTTCTCACTTTTTAGAGAGAGACTTTTAGAGCAGAGGTATGCTAACACGCCCGGACACAATGAGAAAGGAGTAGCACATTTCTTCACATACAGTAAGAGTTACTTTGTGTATAATCTGAGAGAGATAATCGTTTAGCCCTCTTTTTAGGAAGAACATGATTCTGTATCTGATAACGATACAGGGTGTTGTGCTATGCACACATCTAATCTTAACTAAAATCATACAAAACTAAAAATATGGATACGATTATAAAAAAGGTTAATATTAAAGTACTGGTTCTCTCTTTTTTGATTGCCGCAATTTCTGTTATTGCATTTATCTCTGCCGATCTGTCTACAGGTATATTGTTGATATTGTTGGCAATGGTACTATTTGCATTCAGAATAAAACACGAAGTTTATAACCCGACAGGTAGCCCGGTGAAAAGGAGCTCTTTCTACTTCGATAAGGATAACATTTCGGCCCTTGAAAACATCTTGAGAGGTGAGATTGATGAGAATACTCTGATTATCTACTTCAATGACTACGGAAGCGGCCGTCTTGATGTAATGATGACCAAAGATGAGGAGTTTGCAGTAGTCAAGTTGCTTAAATTTGTTCCTCATAAATACGAAGATACCTCAGATTTTATAGAGTTCTCCGGCGAGAGAGCAAAAAGATTGGCAAAGTATCTCAAAAAATGTCAGAGATAGAGAGATAAAAGATATTTTTCCATTGCCCTGAATACATTTGTACTGGAAACATAATGTTGTCAGGGCATTTTTTTTTCTATCTTTGCGAATTGTTTGGAAAATTTTAATTGTGATAGAATTAGGCCTTAATTTATCTTATCAAGATATAACTTCGATTGTTTTGAATATAGAGAGAATCTCTATTGATAAATCTGTCCGGAAAAAGGTTGTTGAGTGTTATGATTTTCTCGAGAGTTTCTCAAAGAAGAAGGTGATTTACGGTATTAATACCGGATTTGGACCAATGGCCCAGTTTCGTGTTGAGGATGAGCAACTCAAATCCCTTCAGTACAATATTATTCGTTCTCATGCTTGTGGTGCAGGAGACGCGTTACCTCTTGTTTATGTTCGGGCTGCCATGCTTGCAAGACTTTCAAACTTTCTCAAGGGTAAGTCCGGGGTGAACAAAGAACTTTGTGATCTCCTTGTTGCTTTCCTTAACAATGATATCTGTCCTCTGATTCCAGAGCACGGAGGAGTGGGGGCAAGTGGAGATTTGGTTCAGATGGCACATATAGGGCTTGCACTTATTGGAGAGGGAGAAGTATTTTATAAAGGGGAGTTGAGAGAGACCAAAGAGGTGTTGAAGGAATGCAATTTAAAACCACTTGAGATTTACATAAGAGAGGGGCTCGCCATTGCCAACGGAACCAGTGTAATGACCGGAATAGCGGCTGTAAATATCCACTTCTCTCAACAACTAATTAAGTGGGCAACCCTGGCATCTGCGATGATGAATGAGATTGCCTTTTCCTATGACGATTTTGTTTCTGAACCGCTTATGGATAGCAGGCCACATAGTGGTCAGCTCTATATCGCTGCTCAGATGAGAGAGATATTCGCTACATCTTCCAGATTAAAGAAAAGAGAATCTGATCTTTATAACGGGAGTAACAATAGCCGAATCTTTAAAGAAAAGGTACAGGGATACTACTCATTAAGATGCGTTCCTCAGATTCTGGGGCCGGTTTATGATACTCTTTGCAATGCTAAAGACGTGGTTGAGAGGGAGTTTAACAGTGTATGTGACAATCCGGTTGTTGACCCTGAAACTCAAAATATCTATCACGGAGGTAATTTTCACGGCGATTATGTCAGTTTTGAGATGGATAAGCTAAAAATTGCAATTACAAAGCTTACCATGTTAACCGAAAGGCAGCTAAACTATCTGTTTCACGATAAAATAAACGGGATTCTACCCCCGTTTGTAAATCTTGGGGTACTTGGTCTTAACTATGGGCTACAGGCAGCACAATTTACTGCAACATCCACCACAGCAGAGTCTCAGACTCTCTCAAACTCTGTTTATGTCCACTCAATCCCAAACAATAACGATAACCAGGATATCGTAAGTATGGGTACAAATTCGGCACTTATGGCCGCCAAAGTAATTGAGAATGGGTATCAGGTTATGGCAATTCACTTTATGGCGCTCTTACAGGCGATAGATTATCTCGGCATAGAGAATGAAATCTCACAAGAGAGTCAGGAGATCTACTTTGCCATTAGAGAATTTTTTCCGAAATTTTCTGACGATACTCCTAAATATAAAGAGATTGAAGCTATTGTAAATTTCTTGAAAAATACAAAATAATAAAAAGGTATTATAATGAAATACGCTTTAGTTACGGGTGCAGGCAGAGGTATTGGAAGGGCGGTTGCTATAAAGCTCGCCGCTATGGGTTATCACACTCTTATTAACTACAAATCTAACGATATTGCTGCAGAGGAGTGCGCTGAGCTTATTTCTCAAGCGGGTGGTTTATCAACTCTCGTTAAATTTGATGTTTCGGACAGAGAACAAACCGAGGCTGCTATAAAGGGGTGGAGCGAGGCTAACCCCGGAGAGTATATTGAAATTGTTGTGAACAATGCAGGAATACGCAGTGATAACCTGATGATGTGGATGGAGGAGTCTGAGTGGCACAGTGTTATTGAGACAAACCTTAGCGGAATGTTCTATGTTACCAGACCACTTCTGAAGGATATGATTGTAAAGAGATTTGGAAGGATAATAAATATAGTTTCACTATCAGGAATAAAGGGGCTTCCCGGACAGACAAACTACTCCGCATCCAAAGGGGGGGTCATTGCTGCAACAAAAGCGTTAGCGCAAGAGGTGGCAAAGAAGGGTATTACTGTGAATGCAGTGGCACCAGGGTTTATCATTAGTGATATGACAAGCGACCTGGATGAGTCTGTACTCAGAAAGCAGATACCTATGGAGAGATTTGGAAAGCCGGAAGAGGTTGCGGCTGTTGTTGCTTTCCTTGCCTCAAAGGAGGCATCCTATATTACAGGAGAGGTGATATCTGTAAACGGAGGACTTTATACATAACTAAATATATAAGAGAAATAAATAGTTTATGGCCAGAGTGGTTATTACAGGCATGGGAATCTACTCATGTATCGGACAAAATTTAAATGATGTTCTTGATTCTCTTAAACAGGGAAAATCCGGAATAGGAATAGATCCGGAGAGAGCTGAGTTTGGATTTCGCTCATCCCTTACGGGTATTCTGCCCAAACCTAATCTTACAAAGGTGCTTGACAGACGGAAGAGAATATCAATGTCACAGGAGGCGGCCTATGCGTATGTTGCAACAGCAGAGGCACTTAATAATGCGGGCATAAATGATAATTTTCTGGATAGTCGTGAGGTTGGAATTTTGTACGGGAATGACAGCAGTGCTCTTGCCGTAGTTGAGGGGGTCGATTTAATAAGAGAAAAGAAGAATACTACATTGGTTGGGTCGGGCTCTGTTTTTCAGTCTATGAACTCGACAGTAACAATGAATCTTTCTGTAATATTCAGACTTAAGGGTATTAACCTGACTATTGCAGGAGCTTGTGCAAGTGGTTCACACTCAATAGGAATGGCTTTTATGATGATAAAGAATGGTCTTCAGGAGTGTATTATTTGCGGAGGAGCTCAGGAGGTGAACAAGTATGCTGTTTCCAGTTTTGATGGTTTGAACGCCTTCTCGGTAAGAAACGACTCTCCTTTGGAGGCATCAAGGCCCTTTGACGCCGACAGAGATGGACTTGTTCCCAGCGGAGGAGCTGCAACAGTAATTCTGGAGAGTTACGAATCTGCGATAAAGAGGGGGGCTCCAATTTTAGCCGAGATATTGTCTTATGGTTTTTCGTCAAACGGAGACCATATTTCTGTGCCAAATATTGAAGGTCCAAAGCGATCTTTATTAATGGCTCTCGATTTGGCGGGAGTCAGGAGAGAAGATATTGGTTATATCAATGCCCATGCGACATCGACTCCGATTGGTGATTTTAACGAAGCTCTGGCAATTGACGAAGTCTTCGGAGATCACAAACCATATGTAGGATCAACCAAAAGTCTTACCGGACATGAGATGTGGATGGCAGGTGCAAGCGAGATTGTCTATTCTGTTCTTATGATGAAAAACTCATTTATTGCTCCTACAATAAACTATAACAAAGCTGACGAAGCCTCATCAAGACTCAGAATATCAAATAAACTTGTCGACTTTAAGTTTGATCATTTACTCTCTAATTCTTTTGGTTTTGGGGGCACAAACTCTACACTGATTCTAAAAGATATTGATACAAATAGTTATTAAAATATTATGATTGATACCGCACTTATTCAAAAAATCAACACAGTCCTTGCAGATGAATTTGAGGTTGATGCAGATATGATTCAACCTGATGCACCTTTAATGGAAACACTTAATCTGGATAGTCTTGATCTGGTAGATATGGTGGTTCTTATTGAGCATAATTTCGGATTTACTGTTGTTGCAAAGGATTTTACAGGCATTAAAACGTTTAATGACTTTTATCACTTTATCAATTCTCGCTTAGATGAAAAAAAGGAGACCCCAAAATGAGTGGAGTGGTAAATCGAGGGGAGGAGCCGCCGGATATCTCACATTCGTATTTATCATCAAGTATTTAGGGGTGACAATGGCATATGTGCTGTTGTCATTTGTCGTTATCTATTATATCCCTTTCGCCCCCGGAGCAACTGCATCTGTCTGGTTCTATTCACGTAAGATTCTTGGAAAAGGTGTTCTCTCTTCATTGGTTTTCATCTATAAAAGCTTTTTTAATTTAGGGGTTGCTCTAATAGACAAGACGGCTGCTTCTGCCGGATTGTATGAGCAGTTTAAATTTGATTTTCACGAACCCGGCGAGGTCAAAGATGTACTTAACAGCAGCACAGGTGCTGTTATTTTAGGTGCCCATTTTGGAAACTGGGAAATTGGCGCTCCATATTTTGGTAAATACGGAAAGAAGATGCGGGTAGTGATGGTAGATTCTGAGTATCAGAAGATCAAACAGATACTTGAGGCTCAAAAAAGGGTAGAAACTTTTACTGTGATTCCTGTTAAGGAGGATTCTCTCTCACACATCTTTGAGATAAGAGATGCTCTTGAAGAGGGAGCGTATATTGCTATTCAAGGAGACCGGATTAACACCGGAGGCAGAGGTGCAGAGATGGATTTTATGGGATCAAAAGCTATGTTTCCCATTGGTCCGTTTGTAATTGCAGCCCGTTTTGATGTACCTGTTGTTTTCTATTATGCAATCAGGACAGGTTACAAGAGATATCTGTTCCATTTCGAGCTCTGCAAAAAGGAGTCAGCATTTGCATCTGAAAAAAGGGAGAACACTATTTTGGAAACTTATGTAAAAGGTCTTGAGAGAGTTGTAAAAACAGCACCTGAGCAGTGGTATAATTATTATAAGTTTTGGAAATGAGAAGAGAGAAAAAATTTCTGCTGATATCTGCAAACAGACTTGCAGACCCCTGTCCGGTGTATCCCCTGGGCCTCTCTTATCTTAAGACATATCTATTAAGTAAAATAGATTGGCTGGATGTTAAGATATCAGATATGAACCTGATAACGGTTTCTGAGCTTGAGACTGAGATAAAGGAGTATTCGCCGGACTGGGTTGGAGTTTCGATAAGAAATATCGATGGAGCCAACTCTCTGGACATGACTAGTTTTATTCCCGGATACTCAGAAATAATGGATGCTGTGAGAGCAAGCACAAACGCGCCTGTAATAATGGGTGGTGCCGGCTTCTCAATCTTTCCCGAAAAGTTATTTCAACTGCTGAGCCCCGATTATGGAATTACAGGGGAGGGGGAGGAGAGTCTGCGCCAGTTGATACTTGCCCTTAACAATTATGTAGCAGATGGCAGCCAGGATAAGATTAATGATTATAGTAAAATAGAGGGGCTTATATCTAAAGAGACAGGAGGTTTGGTAGTTAATCCTCATACCAAATATCTCAACAACCTCAATTTGCAGTTTGACGAGAAGCTATCGGACTTCTACTGGGAGAGTAGTGGTATGTTGAATATTCAGACAAAAAGAGGGTGCTGCTATAACTGTATTTATTGCTCATACCCGATAATTGACGGAAGATGTGTGAGAACTCTCGATACAGACCTTATTGTTGGTACGCTTGAGAGGCTGTGCAGAGATAAGGGGATAAACTATGTCTTTTTTACAGATTCGGTGTTTAATATACACAACAGTTACAATGCCCAACTTGCAGAGAAAATCATTAAAAGCGGGATAAAAATCAATTGGGGTGCATACTTCTCTCCCCATAACCTAACCGACGATCTGCTTGCACTCTTTCAAAGAGCAGGGCTTAAGCACATAGAATTTGGAACAGAGTCTCTGTGTTCAGAACAGATGCAGCGTTACGGCAAAAATTTTACCATAGAAGATGTGTTGCTCAACTCACACAGGGCGTTTAAATACAATATTTTTTATGCTCATTTTCTTATATTAGGAGGAATTGGTGAGACAGAGAAGACGCTCAGAGAGACAATGGAGAACTCAAAAAAAATTCGATATTCGGTATTTTTCCCATATATTGGTATGAGGATATATCCGGGTACGCCATTGCACAGAATGGCAATTGAGGATGGAACGATATCTGCAGAAGACTCGCTTCTCGATCCCACCTACTATCTGGCTAAGGACTTTTCGCTGGAGAGGTGCAGGGAGATGGCAAAAGAGACCGGAAAAGCATGGATTTTTCCGGATGACCCTTTATCGGCAGATATAGACAGAATCAGAGTTTTAAAAAAGAAAAAAGGTTTAATATGGGAGTACTTGAGAAAGCCATAGTTACCGGGGAGGAGATATTGAAGCTGATTCCCCAGAGAGCGCCTTTTGTTTTTGTGGAGAGTTACTACGGAGAGATAGATGGTAATCAGGTTACCGGTTTTACTCCGGTTGCAGAAACACTCTTTACCAAGTCTGTTTCCGGAGCTGATGATATTTGTTTGACCGAACCCGGAGTAATAGAGAATATGGCTCAATCTGCAGCTGCAGTAACAGGATATAAATTTATAAGCAGAGGTGAGAGTGTACCTGTGGGTTTCATTGGTGCGGTATCTAAGTTTGTGATAACAGAGTTTCCACTTGTGGGTAAAGAGATTATTACTCATATAAGAGAGTTGGGAGAGTTTGGGGATATATCTCTTGTTGAGGCTGTTCTCTATTGTGGAGAGAGAAAAGCTGCCTCAGCCGAACTGAAGATTTTTTTACAAAAATAGTTTAGGAGTTTATCATATGAGAAAGAGAAGAGGTTTAAGAGAGGCGGCACTTGTTCACAGGGAGAGCGTTAAGGTTCGTTTTTCCGATGTGGACTCAATGAATATTGTCTGGCATGGGAACTATGTAAAGTATTTTGAAGATGGCAGAGAGGCCTTTGGAAGGAGATTTGGAATTGGGTATCTGGATATCTATGGAGCAGGTTACACAGCCCCTATTGTGGATCTGCACTGTAGTTATCTAAAACCGCTCACATACGGTGAAATTGCAGTTGTGGAGACAAAGTATATTTTTTTACCGGCGGCAAAAATACGCTTCGAATATGATATCTACAGAGAGAGTGACAGCACTCTTGTTGCTACCGGCTACTCTCTGCAGGTTTTTCTCAACCCGAATGGTGAGCTGGAGTGGAATAATCCTGAGTTTTATACAGAATGGCAGAAAAAATGGAAACTGATAAAGTAAGAGAGAGGGTTTATGTAGTTGCAGACTCCATATACTCACCTCTGGGGTTCTCCACCAAGGAGAATATGAATAGGGTATCAGACAATGTGTCTGCAATAAAGAGGGTAGATAATTCTGATATATATTCTGTTCCCTTTAACGGAGCAAGAGTATCAGAGGATGCCCGTATAGTTAATGAGCTATTACTTTCGTTTACAACTCTTGAGAGGCGAATTATCTTTGCTGTTGAAGATGCAGCACTTGTATGCGGAGTGTCACTGGATACTCTTATTAAAGAGAACACAAGATTAGTATATGCCACAACAAAGGCAAATATCTCTCTTATTAAGGATGGCGAAGCAGATTTGCCTGCGGAGCTCTTTCCAGGAGAGTCGGCAGAGCGTATTAACCGCTACCTTGGATTAAAAAGCACTCCTCTTGTTCTTTCAAATGCATGTATATCAGGGGTAAATGCCTTGATTACAGCTGCGCGGTTAATTGAAAACTCTCGCTGCGACAATGTGATAGTGGTTGGAGCCGATGAAATGACAAAGTTTGTTGTAAGTGGTTTTGAGGCCTTTCACTCGATTAGTCCGACTATCTGCAGACCTTATGACGCATCAAGAGATGGTCTCTCTTTGGGCGAGGCGGTAGGAGTTGTTATTCTATCCAATAAAAGAGAGTATGCAAAAGATTTTGATCCTATTGTAATAGAGGGAGGAGCAGTAACTAACGACGCTAACCACCTCTCTGCCCCCTCACGCACAGGTGACGGGCTTGGGACAGCCATGCTGCGAGCTCTTGAGTGCGCCCGACTATCTGCCTCTCACATTAGTTTTATTAATGCTCACGGAACATCAACAACTTATAACGATGAGATGGAGTCAAAAGCAATCCATCTGGCGTCGTTAAACAGTGTTCCCGTACAGAGCCTTAAACCATATTGGGGGCATACTCTCGGAGCCTCCGGAGTTGTTGAATCAGTCGCCTCTTTTTGGCAGATAAGAAACTCACGGCTCCTGGGTACAATGGGGTATCAAGAACCGGGAGTTCCGATGAAACTACAAGTAACATCAAAAGATGCTCCGATGGAGTTAAGCAGGTGCCTTAAGAGTGCATCCGGGTTTGGCGGATGTAATGCGGCAATTGTATTTGCAAAGGAGTCTGCCTCTATCAAGGGAACTACCCATTATGGCAAAGGCAGGAGAGATTCAGAAAATGAGTGGCAACAGCTCTCTCGTTTTGTTTTAAAGGGAGAGGGAGATTTTGACAGTGTGATAAGGGCTAAGTATAAAGAGCTTGAAATGAAAGACATAAAGTTTTTTAAAATGGACAATCTCTCAAAAGCCGGTGTTATAGCAACAGCTTCTCTGTTGAAGGATTATGAGATGGAAGAGAACAGAAATCCCTTTGATTACGGATTCTTTATAGCGAACAGCTCCTCATCACTCGATACCGATATCCGTCACCAGAATGAGATATTGACAAAAGGGGATACTAGTGTTAGTCCTGCAATATTTGTATATACTCTGCCCAATATACTTATGGGAGAGTCTGCAATTCGATTTAAGTTCCAAGGGGAGAATACTTTTTTTGTTACAACATCGGAGCGAAGGAGCGAGACTATGGAAGAACTTATGATTTTAGCAGGAGACAGCACAGTTAAGGTGGCTGTTATTGGATGGTGTGAATTTTTTAAAGGGAGATATGATATAGATCTTAAACTCTGTAAAAGAGATTGATATGACTAAAGAAGTTTATGTTGGCGGCCTTGGGGCAATTACAGCTATGGGAGTCGGGAAAGCTGCGCAGTTACGCGGGCTTATGGCCGGAGAGACAGCCCTTGGCCCTCTTACGCTGTTTGAGACCAGTCACGATGTTATAGTTGGGGAGGTAAATCACTCCAACCGGGAGCTTGCCGTTTTGGCAGGGCTCAACGGAGGCAGAGAGTATTCCAGAACCACTTTGCTGGGGCTTCTCGCTGCTGCTGAGGCATTAGAAGATTCCGGTGTAAACATTAAAGGACTCAGGATAGGTTTTATATCTGCAACATCTGTAGGGGGGATGGATATTAGTGAGAACTTTTACAGTCATTACATTAAAGACAGCAACGGAGGAAGATTAAGACAACTTATGGGTCACGATTGTGGAGCATCAACACAGTTTATCGCAGAAAAATTGGGTATAGAGAGTTTCGTAACCACCATAAATACAGCTTGTTCATCTGCCAACAATGCAATAATGATGGGGGCAAGGATGATTAAGGCCGGGCTTTTAGACGCTGTAATTGCCGGAGGTACCGACTCATTATGCCGTTTTACCGTTAACGGCTTCTCCTCTTTGGGTATTCTTGATAGAGAGCAATGCCGCCCTTTTGATGCTTCCAGATGCGGTCTCAATCTTGGAGAGGGTGCGGGATATATTTTTCTTCACTCTGCAAATGTTAAGACTCATCGAAGGTACTGTTTTATAGGAGGATACGCCAATGCTAACGACGCTTTTCATCAAACAGCCTCTTCTGCAGATGGCACCGGATCGTATATGGCAATGAGTGGGGCTCTGGAGATGAGTGGTTTAAAGATCAGTGATATAAATTATATAAATGTTCACGGCACCGGAACTCCCAACAACGACGCTTCGGAAGGAGTAGCGATAAACAGACTCTTTAACGGAGATATACCCCCTTTTAGCTCTACAAAGGGTTTTACCGGACATACGCTTGGTGCTGCCGGAGGAGTGGAGTCTGTCTTTGCTATTCTTAGCTTAACTCAGGGATACCATTGGCCTAATTTAAATTTTAAAGAGAGTATCGAGGAGGTTCCGGGAATGGTTCCGGTTACCGAGGTTACAAAAATGGAGGGGATGAAGGCGGTTCTGACAAACTCATTCGGTTTTGGAGGAAACTGCTCATCTATAATATTTAAACAGGATAAAAGGAGTTTAATATGAAAGGCATGAATCTCTATATTAATGGTATGGCCACTATAAATTTTAGTGGTTCAGCTCAGGAGAGACTCTTGCAACCGGAGCCGGACTATAAGCTCTATATTCCTGATGCCGGAGTAAGAAGAAGAATGAGCAGAATAAATCGTATGGGAATATCATCTGCCCTAATGGCATTAGAGAGTTCCGGGAACAATAAAATTGATGCAATTGTTACCGCAACAGGATGGGGTTGTCTTGCAGATACAGAGAAGTTTCTGATCTCTATTTTGGATAACAACGAGCGGATGCTTAATCCCGCATCCTTTATCCAGAGCACCTCCAATACGATTGGGTCTCAGATTGCACTTATATTGAGCGATAACCACTATAACAACACATTTGTACACGGTGGAGGGTCATTCGAAGCTGCAATTATTGATGCCTCTATGCTTGCAGTGGAGGGAAGAGAGCGAATCCTTGCTGGTGGGTTTGATGAGCTAACACCCACTAAAGAGAATCTTCTTAATAGAATGGGTATATGGAGAAAACATATCAGAGGAGAGGGATCTACTTTTTTTGTTCTTTCACCTGCGAAAGCAGAGAGATCAATGGGAAAGATTGTGGCGTTGGAAATATTGAGGAGAAATTTATCTGATAACGAGATTATTAAAAAAAGCGAAGAGTTACTGCAGAGCTGTGGACTATCGTTTAGCCGATTGAGGGCAGTTGTTTGCGGGAGAGACTCTTTATGCAGCTATTTCGAAGATATGAAAATAGATACAGAGTATTATAAACTCTGCTGCGGAGAGTATCCCACCTCGGCTGCCTATGGACTCTGGAGGGGAGTAAATCTGTTGTCAAATTCAGAGATAGGAGAGTATGTACTAATAATAAACAGTTATCTTAACGAGGCAGCATCGCTGATGATAATTCAGAGATAGTCAGAAGGCATAATTTTAACAGAGAGATATTTTGATAATAGTGTTAATCATAATAGTTGTACTGATTTCTTTAACGGTACTTTTTGCCGGATCTCTTAACATCGGGTGGAACCTCTATTTGCGATCGGTAAACAGATTGCCCGGTTCAAAAGAGGAGGTTATGATTACCTTTGACGATGGTCCCCATCCTATTTATACAGGTAAGGTGCTGGATTTGCTTGCAAAGAGAGGCGTTAAAGCTCTCTTCTTTATGATTGGGGAGAGAGCTGTTGCCAACCCAGAGGTGGTAAAGAGAGTTGCAGATGAGGGTCATACTATTGGGATTCATTCTATGAATCACACGCCTGAGTTTACACTATTATCGGCAGAGAGAGTTAAGGCAGATTTAACAAGATGCCGTGAGGTGCTTGAGGAGATCTCGGGCCGGGAGGTGATACTGTTTCGCCCTCCATACGGAGTTACCAACCCCAATATTGCAAAAGCGGTAAGAGAGATGGGTCTGGTATGTGTAGGCTGGAGTATAAGAAGCTTTGATACTATTATAAAATCTAAAAGAAACATTATTAAGAGGGTAGAAAAGAGACTATCTCCCGGGGGAATAATTTTGCTTCACGACTCGTTGCCTGGCTCTGTGGAGGTTGTGGAGGGGGTTTTGGAGACGATTAAAATCAGGAGGTTAAATACAACGGTTTTAAAATGAAAAAAAGAATTTTTATTGGGATACTTACATTGTTGTTTGGAGTGCAAATTGCTTTTTCTCAGAGCGTTACTTTGCCTGCTAATGAGAGAGAGGAGTTTAACAAGCTTCTTACGCAGGTTGCTTCCGGAACAGAGAGCTTAAGTGCAGCCTTTACTCAGGAGAAGAGCATCCCGATGTTAAAGAACAAGATGATTTCAAAAGGGGTTTTCCTTTATAAAAGGGAAGATAAGATTGCTTTTTTATACAGAGAACCGGCAGATTATCAAATGATAATCAATGGAAATAAATTAAGAGTAGTATCCGAAGGGAGTGATAACACTATGGATCTTAAAAATAATCCTGTTATGGAAGAGGTCAGAGGACTAATTTCTGCATCATTTTTAGGCAGACTCTCAGCCAGGAGTAACTCCTACGGGGTAGAGTTCTTCTCTTTGCCGGATAAGGTAATAGTTGCTGTAACTCCGGTTAACAGGCAGCTTTTGGCCATTATAAGCAAAATTACCATAACCTTCGATTCGACAAGTGCAGAGATTGAGAGGTTGTTGATTGAGGAGGGGTCCGGAGGGTATACAGAGTATGTTTTTAGTAATCAAAAGCGCAATATTGTAATTAAAGATGAGGTTTTCCGGGTTAATTAGTGTAATAACATTTACTCTTTTTCTGAGCAGTTGCTATCCCGGGCTTAAGGGTGGTGTCAGATATTCAGAATCTCCTTTTGCTAAAGGTGAAAAGATTATGTTGTATGACACTCTGCCATCTGTAAGTACTTTCGATTTTGTTCTGTCGCACAAAGGGAAAGATGTTTCAGGGATGTTGATTATTGTGGTTTCGGAGTCAAATCACAGGAGGATAATAATGACAACTCACTTTGGAATGACACTGATGGATTTCGAGTTAACAGAAAGTGCTCTTAAACTTAACTACTCTATTGAGCAGCTTAACCGTAAGCGGATATTAAATCTGCTAAAAAGAGATTTTGAAACTCTCTTTAATCCATATGCCGGTAGGGGTGTTAAGTTTTTGTTTGGATCTGAATCAAGGATTAATGCTCTTAAAAGGGGCAGAGGAATCACTGCAACAATTATGAAATTCAGTGACTTTTCAGATGGCTATCCTAACCAGATATTTATGGACCATCCCGGACTTAAACTCTCTATAAAACTGGAAAAAACAAACTACCTCTCCAATGAGTAAGATGAACCTCTATACTATTGAATTTAAGGGAAAAGACTCCAAAGGAAACTCTCTCTTCGAGATTGCCATTAATAGCGAGAGTGAAATTTTTCATGGCCATTTTCCGGGTCAGCCGGTGCTTCCCGGTGTCTGCTCAATTGAGATCATAAGAGAGTCTCTCTCACTTATGGTTGGCAGTGAGGTGCATTTGTGTAAAATTATGCAGTGTAAGTTTACAGGTATGGTTAATCCTGTGCAAGAGAGTTTGTTAAATGCTGTAATTTGCTTGAAACCAAGCAACCCGGAGGGTGAGGCTGATGTAGTGGCTGAGATTCTTTGTGAGGGCAGGTCTATTCTAAAACTAAAAGGGACAATCTCTATTGACAGAAAGTGTAAAAAGCTAAATTATATAGTTTTAATTCCTACATATAACAATGCAGCCACTCTTGAGGAGGTTATAAAAGGTGTGAGTGAGATTTGTGAAAATATTGTGGTTGTTAACGACGGTTCGACCGATTCTACGGCAGAGATTCTCTCCCGGACAGCCCTTGACGGGCATAAAGGACTGACAATCTTAACTCATAAAAAAAACATGGGGAAAGGGGCTGCACTTAAAACCGGCTTTTCATTTGCTGCAAAGTCGGGGTTCGATTATGTAGTTACTATTGATTCAGACGGGCAACATTTTGCATCGGAGATAGATATTCTTATTGATGCTGCGATAAGAGAACCGGATACTCTATGGGTTGGATCAAGAGAGTTGGGGTGTAAAAATATGCCTGGAAAGAACACTTTTGCCAATAAGTTCTCTAATTTCTGGTTCCGGATAGAGACTGGCATCTCTTTAGAGGATACTCAGAGCGGTTTCCGGATATACCCACTAAAAAAAATGGGCAAAAAAAACGGGATAACCGGCAGATATGAATTTGAATTAGAGGTTCTTGTAAGGGCTGCATGGAGGGGTATAAAGGTTAAAAACATACCTGTTAGGGTTTATTATCCTCCAAAAGAGGAGAGAAACTCTCACTTCAAACCTATTCTTGATTTTACAAGAATATCTCTGCTCAACACTTTTCTGGTTTTTATTGCACTATTATGGTGGTGGCCAATCACATTTTTCCGCTGGTTTAGCCGCGATAATCTGAAAATTTTTATAAAAAGATATATTACTGAATCGGTAGAAAGTAATGGTAAGATAGCTAAATCTGTAGGGTTGGGTCTGTTCTTTGGCATATCTCCTTTGTGGGGGTACCAGATGATTACATCCGTTGCTGTGGCACATCTTCTTAAGTTGAATAAAGTTATTGTTCTTGTTTCGTCAAATATTAGTATTCCGCCAATGATTCCGTTTATTCTTTATGTAAGTTTTGCGGTTGGGGCTCTTATCCTGGGAGAGCCGATAGCTATTATCCCTTCGTCTCTCTCTCTCTCCTCAGTATCTGAAAGTCTAATCCAATATATTACAGGAAGTATTGTTTTTGCTACTATTGCAGGGCTTGCAGGGTGGCTGATATCTTTTATTCTTCTTAAACTGTTCAGAAAAGGGAGATAAGTGTGATGTCAAAACTATTTATAACCATATACAGATATCTCAATAACAGAAGGGCTCTTTTATGGGGATCACTGTGTTTAATTACAACTCTGCTTCTGTTTTTCGCAGTAAGGGTAAGGCTTGTTGAGGATCCGACGAGATTCTTTCCGGATAGCGAAGAGGGGGGAAGAGTTTCCGCTCTCTTTTCAGGACTTAGCGCCAAGGATAGGATTGTTACTCTCTTTGAGTTAAATGGTGATGCAGAGAGAGTGATTGAGGTTGCAAATCTTTTTGACCAGGAGCTGATGAAACGGGCAGGTGAGTCGCTTATCAAAAATAGTCGGCTTACAGTGGATTCGGATGAACTGGATAAGAGTATATCCTATATATACAATAATCTGCCAATCTTTTTGGAGAGAGAAGACTACTTGCGGCTTGACTCTGCTGTTACGCCCCAAGCTATCGACGGTATGGTAAAGGGGGCTCTCTCTCTGCTGCTCTCTCCTGCAGGCGGAGCATTTTCTACTCACTTTGCCCGTGATCCCCTAAATATTGGAACACGCTTTCTTTCTGTCTATGACTCTCTCAGAATGGGAATGCAGTTCAGAATGGTTGACGACTATATCTTTTCTCAGGATAAGTCAACTCTTTTGTACATAATTACTCCACAATCGGGAAGTGGAGAGAGTGGGAGAAACAGAGAGCTTGCCTCTATTCTTGGCAACTTAAAAGATGAGTTTGCAGAACTTGCCCCTGATATAAAGATAAGCAGTATGGGGGGGCCGATTGTGGGAGTCTATAATGCCGAAACTATAAAAAAAGATACTTATATAACCCTCTCTATTGCCATTTTAATAATTGCTACTCTCTTTGCTTTTACCTTTCGTGACATTCGAAGCATTTTTCTTCTTCTTGTTCCTGCTGTATTCGGTGCTCTTTTTGCTCTTGCCTTTATGTCAGGAAAAGACGGGGTTTCAGCAATAGCTATCGGAGCGGGTGCTGCTGTGCTGGGCATAGCTCTCAGCTACTCTATACATATTGTGTCTCACCTGCGTCATGTAAGCTCTATTGAGCAGTTGCTTAAAGATCTTGCCTATCCCCTTACTGTTGGCAGCTTTACAACTATTGGTGCCTTTGCCGGGTTACAGTTTACTCAATCTACTCTTCTAAGAGATTTTGGACTTTTTTCGGCTCTTACCCTTATAGGTACTACTCTCTTCTCTTTAATCTATCTGCCTCATATGCTTAAAATAAGAGAGGTGCGTTCTGTCGGGCAGGTTAATCTTTGGCTGGAGAGATTCAGCTCTCAGGAGTTTGAGAAGAGGAGGTGGCTGATCTTTGCCATTGCTGCTCTTTTTATTGTCGGGGTGGTGATGTCACCAAAGGTGCGCTTTGAGAGTGATATGCTTAAGTTGAGCATTGAACCCAAAGAGCATATTTACACCTCAGAAAGGTTTGACTATCTGTTTGGAGGAGATGAATCAAGAGTTCTGCTTCTCTCAACCGGTGAGAGCTTTGATAAGGCAGCCGGGAGTTACCGTGTCAGCGACTCTCTCATTAACTCTTATATAAATAAGGGGACTGTAGAGCGAAGCGCATCACTCTCCGGTTTGTTGCCACCGCTGATGCTGCAGAGAGAACGGCTCGATAAATGGCGTGAGTTCTGGGGTAACGGTAAAAGAGAACAGGTTATCTCATCTCTGGAGAAGAGTGCCGAGAAATATGGCCTTAACAGTGAGTCGTTTGTTGGTTTTTACGACATGATAACACGCGATTATCAATGCTCCGATATTAATGAACAGAACTATCTGCACCTTCCATCTGCCATAAAGGAGTGGATAGAAGGTGATTCGGCTACTGTTATGCTTGTTTCACAGCTCTTTATAAAAGATGAGAACAAAAAGGAGGTTTACGAAGAGCTTGCGCTTTACAACGACATTGTGGTTGTGGACAGGGCCCACTTCTCATCTCTTTGGGCCGATGGGATTAAAAGCGATTTCAATCTGATTCTTCTTATATCCTCTCTTCTTGTATTTGTAACATTGCTGATATCTTACGGAAGAGTAGAACTTGCTCTGCTGGCTTTCCTTCCTATGTTTGTCAGCTGGATTATTATTCTGGGGCTGATGTCCCTTTTTGGAATACCGTTTAACATTGTAAACATTCTTCTTGCCACGTTCATCTTTGGGATAGGAGATGATTTCAGCATCTTTGTTTTGGATGGTCTTTCGTCGGAATATGAGAGAGGAGCAAAAACTTTATCGTCTCATAAACTTGCAATCTTTTTCTCTACATTAACCGTAATAATAGGCATGGGAGCAATGCTTTTTGCTCAACACCCTGCCCTGCAATCTGTTGCGCTGGTCTCTGTGCTTGGAATGTGCACAGTATGGATTGTAGCTTACACAATTCAACCCATTATATACCGCTTTCTCATCACCACGCCTGCAAATGGGGGTCAGACCCCGGTTACTTTTTCCGGAGTTTTGCTAATGTTGTTGACTTTTTCTGTTTTTACTTTAGGGTGTTTGCTTCTTGGAGTACTTATTGTGATTCTGACTTTTGTGCCAGCTAAGAGAACGTCTAAGAGATTGTTTTTCCGTAAAATATTGAAAGCAGTTGTCTTTATTCCGGTTAGGTTATCGCCTACAGTCAGAATCTTTAGAGAAAATCCTTTCAATGAAAATTTCTGCAAGCCGGCTGTTATTGTTGTAAATCACCAATCTTTTATTGATATTCTTATGATGCTATCTCTTTATCCTAAGATTGTTATGATGACAAACAGCTGGGTATGGAATTCTCCGTTTTTTGGCCATATTGTAAGATATGCCGGGTTTCTGTACCACAAAGATGGGGTAAGTAACCATCTGGAAGTTATTAAAGAGAAGATAGCCGAGGGGTATTCTGTTTTGATATTCCCTGAGGGGACAAGATCTGCCGATATGAAGATTCACAGGTTTCATAAAGGCGCGTTTAAGATTGCCGAGGAGTTGTCGCTCGATATTGTGCCTGTTGTAATATATGGGAACGGCAATCTTCTCTCTAAAAGACAACCGTTTTATATTAAGCCGGGAACAATCGGTTACAGGATTCTTGAGAGAGTCACATTTGAAGAGAGGGGGCCTCTCAGTGGGTATAGTGCTCTTTGTAAGCAGGTGAACACTATAATGAGAGATGAGTACTCAAAATTGAGAGAGAGGTTTGATACTCCGGAGAATGACTTCTTTTACTTTGCCACAATGGCCAATTTTATTTTTAAGGGTCCTGTTCTTGAGTGGTATATGAGAATTAAGATAAGTATGGAGCGTAGATACTCTATGTTTCATAAGCTTATTCCGCTAAACGCAAGGGTGACAGATTTAGGCTGTGGGTATGGCCCTCTCTGCTTTATGTTAAAATTGACATCACCGGCCAGAGTCGTAACGGGGATAGACTACGACCAGGAAAAGATTGAGATGGCAAAAAATTGCTATACAAAAGGAGTCTCATTCATAAAGGGAGATATTACTCTCTCTCCTATTCCGGATAGTGATGTTATTATTCTTTGTGACACTCTTCACTATCTTTTACCGGAGAGCCAAAAAGCAGTACTTAAAAGGGTTATAGAGAGCACTGTAGAGGGCGGTTTTATTATTATAAGAGACGGGGATAGTGAAAAGCCTCAAAAACATAGGATTACAAAGCTATCTGAGTGGTTTTCAATAAATTTGCTTAATTTTAATAAATCGACACAATCTCCCTGTTTTTTGGGGAAGAGCGACATTCTTTCATTTGCAGCAGAATTTGGTTGTTCGGTTGAAATTAGGAATAATGATACTTATACATCCAACACAATTTATATCCTAAGACCAAAAACAGGAGTTTAAGATGAGAAAATATGATGTGATAATAATTGGTGGCGGACTTGCAGGACTGCAGTGTGGGGCTATTCTCTGTAAAAAGGGGATGAGTGTATGTGTTATGGAGCAGAGTGGCCGGACAGGTGGCTTTTTTCAGCCTTTTTATAGAAACGGAAAAAAGATAGACACATCTATTCATTATGTCGGTAGTTTGGATGAAGGTATGTTTCTTAATAAGGTGTTTCGCTATCTGGATATCTGGAAAGATATAGACCTTGTAAGGCTTAACCAGGAGAGTTTCGAAAATATTCATATTTTGGGTAAGAAATACTCATATGCAATGGGACATGAGAACTTTGCGCAATCGCTAAGTGCACAGTTTCCACATATGAAAAATGAGATAGAGCTTTATACTGATAATCTAAAAGAGAATGGTATCAACTCGTTAAAGAGCACTATTCACGGAGGAGGAATCAGTGCGAGCGCTATGAAGATGCTCTCTGTAAGTGCATTTGAAGAGATTGAGAGAACAATTCCGGACAGAAGATTACAACAGATTCTTACAGGACACTCTCTGATCTATTCGGGAGAGAGGTCAATGACCCCTTATTATCTGCACGCAATAACCACAAACTCCTATCTGGAAGGGGCATACAGGTTCCGTGGAGGGGCAGACAGACTTACCGATGCCTTGACATGTCGTATCCGTGAGGGAGGAGGTGTTGTTAGGACAAAGGTGAGGTGTACATCTATAATAATTGACAACAAAACAGTTAAGGGAGTAACGCTGGATAATGGAGAGGTGGTTGAAGGAAAGTATGTAATATCAACTTGTCATCCTGCCCAGTCGATATCTATGCTAGGGACCGATTCCGATTTGAGAAAAGTTTACCGTAACAGGATTAACTCTTTAAGAAACAGCCCCGGCCTTTTTTGCCTGTATCTGGTTATGAAACCGGAGACCTTCCCATATTTGAATGAAAACCACTATATTTTTGGAGACGAATCCAACCCGAATAACTCTCCTACTCCCCTCAAAAATGGCATTCTTGCATCTTTCCAGCCACCGGTAGATGATCAGGGATTTGCAGAGGTGATTACTTTGGTAAGAGAAATGGAGTGGAGTGAGGTAGAGAAGTGGTCGGATACGATTGTGGAGATGAGAGGAGAGGAGTACAGAGAGTTTAAGGAGAGAGTAAGTAACGAGATGATCTCTCTTGCAGATAGTCGTCTGCCGGGTCTTAAGGCAGCAATACTAAACAGCAGCAGTGCCTCTCCGCTTACTTTTCGTGACTATCTCGGAACTCCCCAAGGGAGTGCATATGGATTGATGAAAAATTTCTCCAGCCCTTTGTCTTCAATAATTCCACCCAGGACCAAGGTGCAAAATCTTTATCTGGCAGGGCAAAGTCTCAATTTTCATGGTGTTATGGGTGTTACTGTAACATCACTTTTAACCTGTTCTGCAATAATAGGAACAAATGCACTTACAGAAGAGCTATGAAATTTTTTTTAATTAAAGTTGTAAAATACCTGTTACTGATTTTTACCGGATTTGTGACACTTATTGTTGTAACAGGGGTGATTTTGTATAAAACAGCAGACAGATCACTTCCGGAACTCGCTCTGTCAGGGGCAACTCCGGAGTTGGTGGAGACTGATGAGTATAAATCTTTTGGGAGGTCTGTGCTAATAAAGGGCCCTGGAGATCTGTGGGAGCTGCATCTCAGGGGTAACCCATCAGAAAGGGGTCTTGCAATGGGGGAGTTGTGCAGGGAGATGATGTACAGACAAGAGAAAGCTTTTGTTAACGAGATAAGACGAATGATACCATCTGAGAGATATCTCAACTTTCTAAAATACTTTACAATTATCTTTAACAGAAATCTCTCTTCAAACATTCCTCTGGAGTATAAGCAGGAGATTTATGCCGCCTCATTTGCCTGCAGCAGTGAGTTTGATTTTATTGGAAGCGCATATGAAAGGCAGCTAAACTACCATGCTGCCCACGATCTTGGCCATGCCATGCAGGAGTATATGCTGGTTGGGTGCAGCTCTTTTGGTGTTTGGGGTGCAGAAACAGCTGACTCATCACTACTTATTGGTAGAAATTTTGATTTTTATGTTGGCGACGAGTTTGCAAAAGAGAAGGTTGTCTCTTTTATATACCCTGATAAGGGATACCGTTTTGCATCAATAAGCTGGGCTGGTATGGTTGGAGTCCTTTCAGGTATGAATGAGACAGGCCTTACTGTAACTCTTAATGCAGCAAAATCCCTGCCTCCGACAGCTTCTAGAACACCTATCTCTATTATAGCAAGAGAGATTCTTCAATATGCTTCTACAATAGATGAGGCATTTGAAATTGCCGGAAGTATGGATGCATTTGTTTCGGAATCTATTATGATTGGTTCGGCGAAGGATGGGGTGGTAGCCATTATAGAGAAGAGTCCGGGCGGCACACATCTCTTTAGGGTTGAGGGAGATATAATTATTTCCACCAACCATTTTCAATCCGATGAGTTTTTGAACGATACAAAAAACAGAAAATCTATTGAAATCATCGAGGGGAGTCACTCATTATACAGGTATAAAAGACTAAATCAGCTCATTTCAGAGAGTACTCCTGTTACTCCTGCGGAGGCTGCGGCCACTCTTCGTAATCACAGAGGATTGGAAAACAAGGAGATTGGCCTGACCAATGAGATGTCTGTCAATCAGTTTATTGCCCATCATGCAGTGATATTTAAGCCGGAGAGTTTAATTATGTGGGTGAGCTCTTCTGATTGGCAGCTTGGAAAGATGGTGGCATACGATTTGGGCAGACTGTTCTCGGCTAAAGATACACAGGAGAAATCTCCTCTATCTGCCTTAAGTGAAGAGCTTGTTATTGAAGCAGACTCTTCAGCCATAGTTACAATTGTTCCACTTGTAACAGCGTTTAGGGAGAGAGCCACATCAATCCGGGATGCCGTTAAGGAGAAAAGAGTGATTGACAGTGATGTTAAAGAGAGTTTTTTAAAAACTAACCCACACTACTATTATACTTACGAGTTATTGGGCGACTACTATCTTGCAATAGGAAAACCCGCACTTGCTTCTAAACATTATGGGCAGGCATTAGAATCAGAAATTCCCTACCCTGCCACAAGAGAGATAATTGCAAAAAAGTTAAAATCTATAAAGAGATGAAAAGAGATCCCTTGATTCAGTTTAAAAGCATAGAAGAGATTAAACGCTTTCAGGATGAATCCCTTAGAGAGAGTCTTAAATATGTATCTTTAAACTCTCCCTACTATAAAAGGTTGTTTAGGGAGTCAGGAGTTGATGTCAATTCTATAAATGGAGTTGAAGATTTGACAAAGATTCCAACAACATGTAAGTCGGATCTTCAGATTTATAACAACGATTTCTTATGTGTGCCAAGGGAGAGGGTTATGGATTATGTAACAACATCCGGAACACTTGGAGAGCCAGTAAATTTTATGCTCACAGAGAGCGATTTGCAGAGACTTGCATACAACGAAAAGATATCTTTCTCAACTGCGGGTTGTTTGCCGGGAGATGTTATTCAGCTAATGACCACAATTGATAAAAGATTTATGGCCGGTCTTGCCTATTTTTTGGGAGCCAGAGAGTTAGGAGCCGGAATAATAAGAGTTGGGAATGGCATTCCGGAGCTTCAGTGGAGCTCTATCAAGAGCAACTCTCCATCTGCTTGTATTGTAGTACCCTCTTTTTTGATTAAATTGGCTGAGTTTGCGGAGAAAAACGGTATTGATTACAGCTCCTCTTCACTAAAGAGAGCGATTTGTATAGGAGAGCCACTAAGGGAGGTAGATCTTTCACAAAACACTCTCAATAAAAAGATTATGCAAAAATGGCCGAACATCACACTTCATTCTACCTACGCTTCTACCGAAATGCAGAGCTCTTTTACAGAGTGTGAATACTTATGCGGAGCGCATCATCAGAGCGATCTTGTTGTTATAGAAATACTTGACGAAAATGAAAACAGAGTTAAAGATGGTGAGACAGGAGAACTTGTCATCACAACTCTGGGTGTCGAAGGGATGCCTCTGGTAAGATTTAAAACCGGAGATCTTTGTATGGCCTTTTATGAGCAGTGCAGATGCGGGCGTTACAGTACACGTTTGAGTCCAATAGTTGGCAGAAAGGGCCAGATGATAAAATACAAAGGCACAACTCTGTATCCATCTGCTCTTTATGATATTCTGGACAACATTGAGGGGGTGATTAATTATCAGGTACATATCTATACAAACTCAATAGGTACAGATGGTATTCTTATTAAGATAGGAGCGGTTAATCCTTCGCTCTCTTTTGAGAAGATGATTACAGAACATTTTCGTGCCAGGATAAGGGTTGCTCCGGAGATCAGGTTTGAGCCGGTGGAGTTGCTCTCCAAAGCAATTCAACCGGAGATAAGCAGAAAGCCCCTTAAGTTTATAGATATGCGTGAATCAGATTAGATTAATAAATGAATATGAATAAGCTTATAATAATGCTCTCTCTTGTGCTCTCATCAGGGTTTATCTACGGATCATCTGAGAAGGAATTTTTTCTGGCACTTGCACAGCACTCGAAAACTGTTTCGTCGGTTTCGGGAAACTTTGTTCAGAAAAAGTTCATAACAATTCTAAATGATAGTGTTGAGTCGAGTGGTCTTTTCTATTATAAGAGAAGTGGCAATATGAGATTTGACTACACATCTCCAAAAGAGATGTCAATTGTTATTACACCTCTTAAACTCTATATACTATCTGCCGGAAAAACCAATACATTTTCACTTGAATCGCAAAAGGGGATTTCTGATCTTGCTGCCGTTATGGAGGCCTGTATAGGTGGAGATATCAAGTCTATTCCTTCCGGATACACTATATCGTACTCGTTAAGGGATAACACACATATAGTAGAGATTACACCTTCGGGAACTAACACTCAATCTCCTTATATCAGGATAGAGATGGTTATAAACTATTCAGACTACTCATTGGAGCAACTTACTCTATGGGAGAGGAGCAATGATTATACAATATACAAATTCTCCGGATTATCACTTAACTCTGCAGTATCACCTTCAATGTTTCAATTATGACAACGACCCATACCAGAAAACCGCACATTGCCGTTTTTCACTACTCTCAGACAGGGCAACTGACCTCTATTCTCAACTCATTGACAAAACCTCTTGAGAGTATGGGTTGCAGAGTAACATATAAAGATATAGTACCAAAAGTCCCTTTTGGATTTCCGTGGAGTGAACAGGATTTTTATGAATCCTTTCCTGAATCGAGACTCGAAATTCCCGTTGAGATAGAACCTGTCGATTTTTCTGATGTTATAGATGCAGATCTTATTATTCTGGGTTATCAGCCGTGGTTTCTTGCCCCTTCAATCCCCTTCTCCTCTTTTTTAGGGGAGAGTAGTACCGGTAGCTACCTCAAAGGAAAAATAGTGCTCACGGTTGTTGGTTCCAGGAATATGTGGATATCTGCCCACTTAAGTGTTGGTAAGAGACTTAGGGAGTATGGATGCAGATGGACCGGGAATATTGCTCTGGAGGACAGACACAACAATCTTATAGGAGTTCTTACTGTGTTTCGCTGGCTTATAAAGGGACAAAAGGGGGCCTCTCGTTTTCTTCCGGAGGCAGGGGTTTCTGATGCAGATATCTTGAGTGTTGCAGCTATAGCTCCCGTTATCTTTGAGGCAATAACCTCCGGCAACTGGAATTCACTGCAGGGAGAGATAGTGGAAAGGGGTTTAGTTCAGTTTCATCCGGGGCTCTACTTTGTAGAGTCTAATGGGAATCGCCTTTGGGGAAAGTGGGCAAAGTTTGTAATTAAAAGAGGTGGGTACAGAGATCCCCGCAGAGCTTTTCGTCTTAAGTTGTTTAAATACTATCTTAATACTGTAATATTTGCTGTCTCTCCTTTTGGTTCTCTCTTTTTTATGCTCACATACCCATTTAGAAGAGCAGGATTAAGGAAAATTGGCCAAAAAATCTTATTTTCACAGAGTTAATAATAGAGATATGAATTCTGTATATATAACCAAATCTTCCTCTTTTTTGCCAAACGAACCTATTAGCAATGATCATATTGAGGATTATCTTGGTATGATTGGAGGGAAGCCCTCTAAAGCCCGGAACCTTATATTAAGGAATAATCAGATTAAG
The DNA here is from genome assembly GCA_964349315.1 of uncultured Muribaculaceae bacterium. Classification (GTDB taxonomy): domain Bacteria; phylum Bacteroidota; class Bacteroidia; order Bacteroidales; family UBA932; genus Bact-08. Next base: position 17,011 of record CAYGGD010000001.1, on the reverse strand, counting down.
GCACGTTATTATGCAATTGACAAAGAGCAGAGGGTAACACATTCTTCGTTTGAGATGGCAAAACTTGCCATTGAAAAACTATACGATTATGATATTAACGAAGATACAATAGAACTTCTTGCTGCCGGAACTGCCTCTCAGGAGATGATTATGCCCTCTCACGGGGTGCAGATTCATGGAGAGATGGGCGGCCACTCAAATGCAGAGGTTGTCTCATTTGCAGGTTCTTGCTGCAGCGGAATTCATGCGCTCAAATATGGTTTTATGGCAATTGCATCGGGAGATAAATCAAATGCTGTTGCAGTTGCTTCGGAAAGGTTTTCTGCATGGATGAAGAGCTCCTTTTTTAATGATGAGTATGAGAGTCTAAAGCGTCTCGAGAAGGATCCCATAATTGCTTTTGAGAAAGATTTTTTACGCTTTATGCTTTCGGATGGTGCCTCTGCCCTGCTTTTAAAGAACAGACCGGCAGAGTCGGGGCTATCTCTAAAGGTTGAGTGGATTGAGCTAACCTCTTACGCTAATACAATGCCCACCTGTATGTATGCGGGCGCAGATTATAACAATGAGGGTAAGCTCTCCGGATGGTGTGGTTTTGAGGAGGGGGAGTGGACCGGGCGATCTCTCTTTGCTTTAAAGCAAGATACAAAGTTACTTGGAGAGAATATTGTAAAACTTGGAGGCCGTTTTCTAAAGCAGGTGGTCCAAAAGAGGTCGCTTAAGCCGGAAGAGATAGATTGGTTTTTGCCTCACCTTTCGTCTATGTATTTCCGTTCAAAAATATTTGCGGAGTTAGATTCTCTCGGTTTTACAATTCCTGAAGAGAAATGGTTTGTCAATCTTCCGGCTGTGGGCAACATAGCAGCTGCATCTGCCTTTATTATGATTGACGAACTGTTAAAGAGCGGCAAATTAAATAAGGGAGAGAGAATTTTGGTGATGGTTCCCGAGAGTGCAAGATTTTCGTACGCTTTTGTTTATCTAACTGTTTGTGATTATGAAGGTTAATGAGGTTCCTCAGGATGGCAAAATATTAGAGAGTTCAGGCGTTCGGGATGTCTGCTACGCAACTGACGAAAATGGTGATTACAAGCAGATTATTAGTGTTGGCTGGGATGCTAAGAATGTGGCTCTCGATTTTACATGGGAATCAATTTATGAGGAGTGCGAAGAGATTAAAAAGGAGGTTCTCTCAGGTGACAAAAGCCCTCTGGTATACCATCTTCACCGTCTTATTATGACTCCTGAGATTTTATCGGACTATTCAGGATTCTCTAAAAGGGAGATTAAAAAATGGTGCAAAGCAAAGCATTTCAGCAAATTGCAGGAGCAGCAGCTTAAGCGCATGGCTTCTGCTCTTGGAATTAGTGTAGAACAACTTACCTCTTTAGATTAATATGCAGCTCGACTTTATTCACAAACCTTCCGGTCATTGCGAAAATGGTGTTGTAAGCAATCTTTTACGATATTATGGAGTTGAGATGAGTGAGGCAATGGTTTTTGGACTGGGCTCCGGCCTCTTCTTTGCTCATATGCCCTTTATTCGTCTTCATGGTATGGCTGTCACCTCTTTTCGTCCGCTTCCCGGAGATATTTTCTCGAGGGTACTTTCGCTGTTAAATATAAAGATTAAGCGGTATAAGTTTAGTGACAAGGAAAAAGCTATGCGAGTTTTGGATTCTCTGCTGGAAAGAGGTATTCCTGTTGGCATGCTTGTGGGTGTTTACCATCTGCCATATTTTCCAAAGGAGTACAGATTCCATTTTAATGCACACAATATCTGCGTTACTGGAAAGGATGGGGATGTTTATACTGTATCAGATCCTGTTGTTGTGGATAAGTGCAGGCTTACTTATGAAGAGCTTAAGCTTGTACGCTTTGCCAGTGGTACTTATCCGCCAAAGGGGAGAATGTACCATATAACTGATGTAAGTAGCAAGTGCGGTGTTACTGCAGATACGGTTCGCAGGGCAATTTTGAAAAATTGCAACAGGATGCTTAAAATTCCGATTCCAATGTTTGGTGTAAAGGGTATAAGATTTCTTGCTGGGAGGATGCGAAAATGGGAGAGCAGAATGGGTGCAAAAAGAGCAGCACTTAATCTGGCGCAAATAGTGAGAATGAACGAAGAGATTGGAACAGGCGGCGCGGGATTCCGCTTTATTTATGCAGCTTTTTTGCAGGAGGCCTCTGTATTTATGAATGACCCGGGGTTGCGTGAACTATCTGCAGAGATGACAATTGCAGGTGATATGTGGCGGGACTTCTCCTATAATGCAGCCCGCCTTATAAAAAAGCGTGATGCCGAACCAATCACTTACAACCAGTTAGCAGACAAGCTTATAGCAATCTCCCATAAAGAGGAGGCAATTTTCAGAGATTTGGCCAAGCATTGCAGACTAAGCAAATTTAGGCAGACTAATTAAAAACCAGAGAGCATGTTGGATAGTGCAGTTTATGCAATAGATATCAAAGGACTTGTAAAGAGATATAAAGGAAGGGTTAATCCTACTCTTAACTCGCTCTTTTTAAGAGTAGAAAGGGGTTCTCTTTTTGGTTTGGTGGCCCCTAACGGAGCAGGCAAAACTACAACCATTGAAATAATGTGCGGCCTTAAAGGTTTTGATAGCGGAGATGTAAATATCAACGGACTCTCTGTAAAAGACTCACTAAATTCAATTAAGAAAATAATAGGATTTGTTCCGCAGGATATTGCTCTTTTTCCTTCTCTTACAGGAAGGGAGAACCTTAGGGTTATTGGTGGCATTTGCGGAATCAGGGAGGGGGAGCTTAAACTCCGGATAAAAAATCTTCTTGCTCAGTTTGGACTAACTAACAGTGCAGATAAACTTGTCAGTGAGTACTCGGGAGGGATGAAGAGGCGAATAAATATAGTTGCCGGGATGATGCATCGTCCGCAGATTCTTATTCTGGATGAGCCCACGGTTGGGGTTGATGCTCAGTCGAGAAACCTTATTCTTGAAGAGCTTGTTAAGATTAACAGAGAGGGAACAACTGTGATGTTTATATCTCATTACCTTGAGGAGGCAGAGTCAATTTGTGATAAAATTGCTTTAATGGATGGAGGCAGGGTTGTACTGGAGGGTAACCCTTGTGAACTTTCTGAACAACACCCCGATTGTAAAAATCTTGAAGCCCTGTATTTTAAATTAACAGGAAAACAGATGAGGGATACTTATGAGTAAATTTAAGACAAGTGAGAAGAGCTCTTTTACAGACATTGCATACAGGATGAAATACCTTCTGCTTAAGGACTTTATATTGCTTAAGAGGGATATAGGCGGAATTATACTGATGTTTGTTATGCCCATTGTTCTTGTTGTTCTAATGGCGAATCTTCAGGAGAGTACATTCAATGTTGTAAAGGGGGTGAAGATCCCCCTCCTTCTAATTAATAACGATGCCGGAGAATTGGGCTCGGCTATTGAGCGAGAGATAGAAAGCTCTGGTATTTTTGAGATTACCAGGGGAGAGGGAAGTGCGGTATCCGATATGGAGATAAAAATATCTGTAAGTGAATATCTCCTTGGAATATTTATTCCGGAAGAGGCCACAGAGATGATAAAGGGGAATGTTCAACGTTATGTTGTGAGTGCCTTTAACGGGATTGAAAGGGCTCCGTTTAAAGAGGATGTAAAGCTTACGATTGTAGTTGATCCGACAGCAAACGGGTCTTTTTATTCTCTTATTATGAGCACAATACAAGAGAAAGCTCAAAAAGTTCAATTTGATTTTATAATGAATGAGATAACTTCACAGGTTAATGATTTATCTCCGGTGGTTATTTCTGCAGATAATTTCTCAGGTGAGCAGTTTACAGTTGACGCTAAATTTGCTATTCCGGATGAGAGTAATATTGTCCCAAATGCTGTTCAGCACAACATTCCGGCGTGGAGTCTTTTTGCGGTATTCTTTATAGTTGTGTCGCTTGCCGGAAATATCATTAAAGAGAGGGAGAGTGGAAGCTTCACTCGCCTTTTGACAATGCCTTGCACCTATGTCGAGTACCTTTTAAGCAAAGCACTAATGTATATGATAGTAGCTCTTTTACAGTTTGCAATAATGCTGCTTATAGGTATTTACCTGATACCCTACATCGGTCTTCCGGCTCTTGAAACCGGGCACTCAATATCGGCGCTTATCTTTATGGCTCTCTCGGCCGCGGTGGCTGCAATCGGATATGGAATTGCAATAGGCAATATTGCAAGAACTCATCAGCAGGCATCTGTCTTTGGTGCAGTATCTGTTGTGATTTTTGCTGCTATTGGCGGCATCTGGATTCCAATTTTTATTATGTCTCCTTTAATGCAGATTATAAGCAAATTATCTCCTCTTAACTGGGGAATGTCGGGTTTTTATCAAATATTTTTAAGAGATGAGGGGCTGATATCTGTTCTGCCTTACGGCGGAGCTCTTCTGCTTTTTGGAGTAATATGTTTTATTGCAGCACTGTTGTATAAAAATAAATCAGCAAAATAATATTATAATTTTACACTTGAAATTATGGAACAAAAGACTGTAGACCAGATTATTGATCAGCTTAAACATCAGATTATTGCAGCCCTCAATCTGGAGGAGATATCTCCTGAAGATATAGATGCTGACGCCCCTCTGTTTGGAGAGGGTTTGGGTCTGGATTCAATCGATGCCCTGGAACTTGTGATTCTGTTAGAGAGAGAGTATGGTATCAGAATGGAGGACCCGAAAGCTAATAAAGAGGTTTTCCGCTCTGTCAGAACTATTGCAGAGTATATTGTTAGTAAGAGCTAAACGTTACTCTTTACAAAATGCTGTTTAGGAGCACTATTGAAATTGCAATCGGGGCGATATATCTAATAATAAACATTATTGCTTTAAATAAACTTCTTTTTAAGGAGATGGTTCCGCCGCTGGTGAGCTCGTCAAGAACATCGGAACGGTTCATTCTCCATCCGGCAAAAAGAACAACCAGTAGCCCTCCTACCGGTAGCAAGATGTTGGAGGAGGTGTAGTCGAACAAGTCGAAAAAGGTTTTGCCGAATAGTTTAATATCGCTTAAAATTCCCTGCGAAAGAGAGCTGAAGGTACCGAATACACCAATTATCATAAAGGTAACTACAACAGCCAGCTTTCTGCTCCATTTAAGCTCTTCGGTAAAGTAGGCCACCACAACTTCGAGAAGTGAGATTGATGAGGTTAAGGCGGCAATTAAAAGGATAAAGAAGAAGGCAATTGATATTATGTACCCGAAGGGAAGTTGGGCAAAAACCTGGGGTAGGGTTATAAAAACAAGGCTCGGCCCCTCTGTAGGTGAAATTCCGAAAGCAAATACTGCAGGAACAACGGCAAGCCCTGCCAATATCGCAAATCCGGTATCGGCAGCGGCCGACATAAAAGATATTTTAAAAAGATTCTCCTTTTTGTTTACATACGATCCGTATGTAATGATACACCCCATCCCTAAACTTAAAGAGAAAAAGGCCTGCCCGAGAGCTGCAAGCGCCGTTTCGCCGGTAATTTTAGAGAAGTCGGGATAAAAGAGAAAACGCACACCCTCCGATGCCCCTTCGAGCGTAAGAGAGCGTATTGCCAGCAAAAGAACGAGAATAAATAGAACAGGCATCAGTATTTTCGAATACTTTTCGATGCCGTTTTTTACTCCTGCAACCACAATAAGTGCCGATATTGTCAGAAAAAGCAGGTGCATAACAACCGGCATAAACGACGACTCCGAAAAACCAGAGAATTGTTGAGAGAGAGAGGAGCTGTCGGATGTTAAGAATGAGGGGGATAGAGATTTAAAGATATACTCCAGGGTCCAGCCACCCACTACGCTGTAAAAAGACATAATAGAAATTGATGCTACAACGCTGATAACCCCTATTGAAAGCCATCCCGATTTGGGGGCGATTTTTTTTATTGCACCAAAAGCATTGGACTGAGTGCGTCGGCCTATGACAAATTCCGAAAACATTATAGGCAAACAGAGTAAAATAACAAAAGAGAGATAGAGAATAATAAAGGCGGCACCACCGTTGTTTCCCACCATATAAGGAAATCGCCATAAATTACCAAGACCAACTGCCGAACCGGCTACTGCCACCAAAACCCCAAACCGGCTGCCGAAGCCGTCTCTTTGTAAATCTGCCATAGGTTAAGTTTTATATATAAGTTTGAACAAAGGTAAAAAAATGTTCCTTTTTACATAAATTTGTCAATTATGAAAGAGAACAGAGTTTGTAAACTATTTGGCATTGAGTATCCGATTATTCAAGGAGGAATGGTTTGGTGCAGCGGCTGGAAACTTGCCTCTGCAGTTAGCAGGGCCGGAGGCCTCGGTTTAATAGGAGCGGGGTCTTTGCACCCCGATAATCTGCGATATCATATTCAAAAGTGCAGAGAAGCACTAACCGACAGCGATAATCAGGCATTATTTCCTTTTGGGGTTAATGTGCCATTGCTATATCCTCAAGTAGAGGAAATTATGAAAATAATTACTGAAGAGCGAGTTCCTGTGGTTTTTACAAGTGCTGGAAGTCCTAAAAAATGGACATCCTACCTTAAACAACATGGGATTGTGGTTGCGCATGTTGTGTCAAGTTCGCTTTTTGCTGTAAAATGTATGGATGCCGGAGTAGATGCTGTGGTTGCAGAGGGATTTGAAGCTGGGGGACACAACGGAAAAGAGGAGACCACCACATTTTGTCTTATACCTCAGGTGAGAGAGGCCATCTCTATACCGCTTATTGCAGCCGGAGGAGTTGCCTCGAGAGCCTCCTACAATGCTGCTTTTGCCCTTGGTGCCGAAGGAGTGCAGATTGGGACTCGCTTTGCTTTGTGTAAAGAGAGTTCTGCTCATCCTTTGTTTAAAGAGTACTGCAGAGGTCTTAAAGAGGGTGACACCAAGCTGTTATTTAAAAGAATAGGCCCTACCCGTATGGCTGAAAATAACTTTTTTAATGAGGTGCTCCAGGCAGAAATGAGAGGAGCATCCGAACAAGAGTTAACATCACTGTTGGGAAAGGGAAGATCGAAAAAAGGAATATTCGAAGGCGATCTTGCAGAGGGAGAACTGGAAATCGGGCAGATCTCTTCTATGATTAAGCAAGAAGAGTCTGCAGCCGATATAATTAAAGATCTTATTTAAATAATAATCCTATTTAACTAGCTCCTGGTATCTCTGCGATACAACCTCCCAGTTAATAATACTCCAGAATGCCTCTACATAGTCTGGGCGTTTGTTTTGATATTTCAGATAATATGCATGCTCCCATACATCCATTCCCAAAATTGGAGTTCCTTGTTTGTCGGCAACATCCATTAGCGGATTGTCTTGATTTGGAGTGGAAGAGACAAACAGCTCACCTTTTTCATTAACGCTAAGCCAGGCCCAACCACTGCCGAAACGGGTTTTGCCGGCATCGGAAAACTGCTTTTTAAGTTCGTCTATAGAGCCGAAAGTCTTGTTAATAGCTTCCAGTAGCTTTGATGACGGCTCGCCTCCCTTCAGTTTCATATTTTCCCAGTAAATAACATGATTGTAAAAACCACCTCCGTTATTTCTTACAGCAGCAGGAAATTTGCTGATATTGGCAAAAATTTGTTCAATTGTCATATCTTCCATTGCTGTACCCTTAATGGCAGCAACAAAATTGTCGAAATATGCTTTGTGGTGTCTGCTGTAGTGGATTTCCATAGTCATCTTGTCGATGTATGGCTCAAGTGCGTCGTAAGCATAGGGAAGTTGAGGGAATTCAAACTTATTTAGTGTTTTCATATTCATTTGTGTTTTATTATTGTTTGTAAATGCAATAACCATTACAGGTAATGCAATTACCAATGCTGTGATTAAAAATCGTCTCATGACATTATAATTTACTTATATGAATGTAACACAACAATCGACAGAATTGTTCTATCAACTCTGTTTATGCAGATATAAGATCTTTCTATAAAAGGGGCTGTTTTTTTACAAGAACGAGTCGTTTGCCGTATTCTACTTGCTCACAATGTATTTGAATCCATTGTGAATGGTCTATTTCCGGGAAAAAAGTGTCTGCATCGGTTATTGTTTGGTTAACAACCGTAAGATATATTTTATCGGCAAATGGGAGGGATTGTTTATAGATTTCTGCCCCTCCGATAATAAATATTTCACCAGGGTTTTCGGGGTCAGGTGAGGAGCTCGCTTTTGCAGCATCAATGGCTTCGTATAACGAACCGTAAACCTCAACTCCCGGTATAATGGCTTTACTGCTAACTACAATGTTGCGTCGTTGGGGCAGTGGACGGCCAATAGATTCCCAGGTTTTACGCCCCATGATAACAGTGCTCCCAGATGTTGTTTTTTTAAAGTATTTAAGATCGTCGGGCAGATGCCACAGCAGTTTGTTGTCGCGTCCTATTGCATTGTTTTCTGATACTGCAACTATAATTGATAACAGAGGTTCTCTTTCCATTTCTATACTGCTATTGGTGCTTTTATTCCCGGATGAGGGTCGTATCCCTCAAGCGAGAAATGCTCGAATTTAAAATCGAAAATAGATTTTACTGCAGGGTCAATTCTCATAACGGGAAGTGGACGAAGTTCCCTTGAAAGCTGAATTGCAACCTGATCGAAGTGGTTTTGGTAAATATGCGCGTCACCCAATGTATGAACAAATTCTCCGGGTTTTAAATTACAAACCTGGGCGATCATCATTGTAAGTAGAGCATACGAAGCAATATTAAAAGGGACCCCGAGAAATACATCGGCGCTTCGTTGATAAAGCTGGCAGCTAAGTTTACCGTCCGCCACATAAAATTGGAACATAGTATGGCATGGAGGGAGTGCCATTTTATTTAACTCACACGGATTCCAAGCACTTATAATATGACGTCGAGAATCAGGATTTTTTTTTATCCCCTCAATCAACAAAGAAAGCTGATCAATTACTATCCCATCGGGACAGCCCCAGCTTCGCCATTGTGAGCCGTAAACCGGACCTAGATTACCACTCTCATCAGCCCATTCGTCCCAGATGGTAACTCCGTTATCGTTAAGGTATTTAATGTTTGTATCACCCTTGATAAACCAGAGAAGTTCGTATATAATAGACCGGAGGTGTACTTTCTTTGTAGTTAGCAGCGGGAATCCTTTTGAAAGATCAAAGCGCATTTGGTACCCGAACACACTTTTTGTACCGGTTCCTGTCCGGTCGCTTTTGTATGCTCCGTTATTTATAATATGGTTGAGAAGAGAAATATATTCTTTCATAATTAATGTTATTGCTAACTTTAGGGTATTGATACAATTACAAATATAAACTTATTACATTAAAATGAGAAAAGCTGTTTTATTATTGATTACCATTTTTAGTGTTTCAGCTTCAATTAATGCTCAGAATTATTTAGACGGAATATTGCCGTTAAAGGCAGAAAAAGTAACCTATTCCGGAGTAATTGAAGCACCCGGTGTTGCTATGAAAGATTTATATCAAAATGCAAGAAGATGGATTATTATGACTTATCAGTCGGATAAAAACATACTGCAATTAGATGATTTTGACAATTTTGAACTTATTGGCGACGGGTTTTTTGTAGATTCATGGATTAGTACTGCTTTTACAACGGAAAGGGTAGAAGTTTGGCAAAAGATAAGAATTGTTGCGCACAGGGCAAGAATTTCCTATGAAATTACAGGTTTCAGACTTAAATATTCACTAACAAACAGCGAGAACGCATACAGAACTACTTTAAACTACGATATTGAGAACTGGAATCAGGGTCGTAATAATAACAGAACACGATTTTTTGAGCAGCTTGATGTTCGGGTAAAAGAGTTGATTGAATCGCTTGAGAGTGCCGTGCAAAACTAAAAGCTGTAACGGAATCTTAAAAAGAGCATATTAAGCTTTTCGCTAATTTCCCCAAACTCTCCGCTGAATTGTTGTCCACGGAGGGATATTTCCAGATCATTACTTGCAGAGTATGCAATTGAGGGCATTACAATGAAACCGTTTCCCAGCGAAGGTAGGTACATTGTTGCAAGAGAGGCGTTAAGCAGAGGGTGTAATGGATATGAAAGTTGTCCGAACCATGAGAACTTGCTGAATGCTATTGTTTTTACCGACATCGATGAATAGTAGATATCAGTATAGCTATCCATTGATATGTGACGGAAATATCCGTTGTAAATCGCTTCGAAGTTTATCATCAGTGAATTGCTAAACATATAGTTTAGTCCTGCATTAATCATGAAAATCCCCGTTGTATCCCTGTAGTTTTTTTTGGGGTGAAAGTAGCTTGCCTCTCCTGTTACACCCATTTTGCCGATGCTTCCCGATAGTCCTGTTCCTGCAACATAGTCTTGATTCCCAATTACCCCGGCTAAAAACTGAATATCATATCCCCATTTGTTAAAGCGGTATAGCCCTGCTGCTGTAATATTATTCTCTCGATCCATTTTAACTGCAACATCTATAACAGATGTGAAATCGGGGAAAAAACGAACTCTTACAGCATCACTGCCCGAACGCTCTTCGTAGTCGAAGTCTAAAAAGGAGTAGGCATTAAATATGTCGTTTGGGTTCCATGCAAAAGATTGTCCCCAGTTAATTCTTTGTCTGCCTGCAGTTATTGATGTTCTGCCCTTATTATATTCAAAATTAAACCTGTCAAAAGTGGTTAATAGAACCGAAGATTCGGCAGAGCCGATTTTTGCCGATAAAAAATGGAGAAGGCCGTTGTCTTGAGATATCAGCTTATCGTATTCCGGCACAAAACGGACAAAATCTCCATATATTAATCTGTTACGCATCCCTGCGTTAAAAGTGAGATTGTCGCCGGCAAACCAGTTGAAATTTATTCGGTTATGGATAAGGTTGTCTATCATCCATGGAGAGTCATACTCACCGAACATAACTGAGTTCATATACTTAACATACCCTCCGGTCTTAATACGATCAGACCCTTTTGCGGGTAAAACCAAAATTGCAGCGACTATGATTAATATAAGTTTCATTTTATGCTTTCCAATTGTCAGATACAACATGTCCGTCCTCTACAGTAATTACTCTTTTTGCCTTATTTACAACTCTCATATCGTGGGTTGAGAAAATAAATGTAATCTTCTCCTCTTGGTTGAGTTTTTCCATAATATTCAGCAGTGATTCTGCCGATTTGGAGTCGAGGTTTGCTGTGGGTTCGTCGGCCAGGATAAACTTAGGCTTAGAGGCCAAAGCCCTTGCAACTGCTACTCTTTGCTGTTGTCCTCCCGAGAGTCTGGCGGGTCTGCTGTTGGCCCTGTCTGCCAAGCCTACCGCATCAAGCAGCTCCATTGCTCTTTTCTCCCGTAGTTCTTTACTTACTCCCTGTAGTTGCATAATAAACTCTACATTCTCAAGGGCTGTCATTACAGGGATAAGATTATAGGCCTGAAAAACAAAACCAATATTGAGTAGCCGGAAGTTTATTAGTTCGCTCGGTTTCAGCGCACCTATATTGGTTCCGTTTATTATAATTTCGCCCTGAGTAATGGAGTCTAAACCTCCGATAAGGTTAAGAAGGGTGGTTTTTCCACTTCCCGAAGGTCCGACTATTGCAGAGAATTCTCCCTGGTCGAAATTGATATTAACATTATCAACTGCTTTGACCTTTATTTCTGAGTCGTTGTAAATTTTTACAAGATCTTTTAGTTTCAATACTTGCATATATTTTGTTTTTACAGGTTTACATATCTATCCTAAGTGATTCTGCCGGGTTAAGCGAAATAGCTTTTTTTGCCGGGTAAATTGCAGCAGCAATTCCGGTAAAAATTACCAGAAGGGTAACAATTATTAAGGAGTCTGCTCCAATTTCGGGGTAAATTACCGAATCGAATCCCATTGAGTTTAATCCTTCGGCCCAAAAGGCCATATTCAGTCCACTTTTAGCAGTTATTGCTGTTAAAACCGAAGCCAGTACAATTCCGGCAGTCCCTCCGGTTAAAGAAAGAAATACTGATTCAAGAACCACCATTGAGAAAATTCTGGTTTTGCTCATCCCCACAGCCATAAGCATTCCAAACTCTTTTACCCTTTCGAGTATTACCATAAGCATTGTGTTTACAATTCCGAAACCAAGTGCCAGTAAAATTATTCCCACAATTATATACATCATAAAAGCCATCGACTCGTTCATCATTTTCATATCGGGAAGAATTTCGTCCCAGGTCATTACGCTTAATTCGGGAAAGCCTGCTTTTATATAATCGGCAACCTCCTTCTCTTTATCGTTTTCAGTTAGCAAAACTGCAATTTGGTGTGCAATATCAGGCTCAGTTTGAAGCATCTGTTTAAGCCTTTCTGTTTTTACATAGGCCCGGCTTTCGTCAAAATCGACATTGGATGTGGTGAATATGCCGGCAACCCTGAATGCTCCTCCTGTAATTGTACCATCAGACTCTGTAAGGGTTACAACAACCCTCGATCTTATTCCGACATTTAGCTTTTCGGCCAGTTTTTGTCCGATCACTATCTGATTGGCAGACTCTCCTTCGAAATAAGAACCCTCGGTAATTTTTGAGTGAATATTTGTCACCTCCATCTCTCTCTCCGGATCTATACCAACAAGTTGTACTCCTGACCCACTCTCGGCCGAAGCTATCATACAGTTGCTGATTATCCTTGACGATACTGCCGCCACATTTGGGTTGCTCTGAATATGACTCACAACATTATCGGTACCACTAATAAAGTCGTTTATTTCAGTTGTTTCTAAATATTTAGGCGTATGAATTTGAATATGAGAGATTTCAGTGGAGATTACTGTCTCAATGCGTTGGTTTACCATGCCAAACATAAAGGCAATTGTGTATACCCCGGCAAATATTCCCAACCCAACAGCGGTTATAATAACCATACTTCGGGTTTTATTTCTCCATACATTGCGCCACGATACAGAATAAATCATTTTGTAGAGGTTTTAAATTACGATTTTAAAGAGCCGGCAACCGACAATTTTTTTATTTTAATTATCGGGTAAACAGATATTATCATTGTTATGATAAAAACAATAACAACCTGATTAATAAATACCGATGGAGAGGCACTAAAAAACATATATGGGTCGAATCCATATTGGAGATACGCATCGGCCACATTGTCGGGAAGTGCAACAGGGTTTTTCACCAGGGCTGCTATTATAGGTACACTTGCAGCAAAACCAGATAACACACCTGTAATTCCAATAAGCAATGTCTCTATAAAAAACATTAGTGCAAGCTTGTATTTTCTCATACCAACCGCTGTCATTACAGCCATCTCCTTTTTTCTTTCGGCTACAAGCATTATTATAGTTCCGAAAATTCCGAAAGCAATAACAACATATAAAATACCAATCATCAAATTCCCTCCAGCTCTGTCTCCCTCGATAAAGTTTACCAGTTCGGGATTAAGTTCTGTCCAGTCTCTTACAAGCAAATCTCCGGTAAGCGGTTCTATTGATCGGTGTACTCTGTTTACATGAGTATAGTCGCTGACCATTATCATAAGAGAGGTAATCATTTCATCTGTGTGAAAAAAAGACCGTGCCTCTGCGATATCCATGAAAACTCCGAGATTATTGAGCTGTGGGGTACTAAACTCGAGAATACCCTTAACCTGATAGAGTCCGGCGGCAGATACCCCCCGATACCCCTGGCTTATTAGTATAATTGTGTCGTTTACCCCGAGATTTAAGCTTTTTGCAATATTGGCCGTAACCAGAACTCCGTTGTCGCCGGGTTGCAGAAAAGAGCCCTCTTTTACCCAGTTGCGCAAGTTTGAGGTTTCGCCGTCGTATTGTGGTTCGAATCCTATAACTGCACCGCCCCTTGTATTTGCCCCGGAGGATAAAAGGGCAAAAGATTCAATCCGTTCGGTTACTACCGTAACCTGAGGGATATCTTTTATGCCCTGAATCATAGCTGATTCGGGGTAAAAAACATTGTTTACGGACCGGGTCTCCTTAAATTCGGGATCCTGAACCTGAATGTACCCTGTAGAGAGCTTAACCATCATATCAATCATATTCTGGTAGGTTCCATTCATCATAGAACTCATCAGAGTAGAGAGAACAACCCCGAAAAAGATACTTGCAACCGTAATCAGGGTTCTTCTTTTATTTCTCCAGAGGTTTCTCCACGAAAGTTTAATGTAGTTCATATTGTATAGATTTACTGTTATCGCACTCTTCTCATGTTCTGTTGCGAAAAGAAAGAGTCTTCTATTGGGATGTTAAACTTAATATCCTTGAGTGTAATAACGGTTTTCTGGTTTCTCTTCTCTGCCGGAATAACCTCAATTATTGTGGGGATAACCCTTCCATCCATAGTTTTTATCTCAGAGGCAATTTCGGTTTTAATCAGGAAGTCCTCTTCGTCGAAGTATTCTGAACGATATTGTATATACTCTTTTTTATCAATCCATTTGATTATTTTACCCCAAACAACGGCAGCATCTTCATGGGGTATGAGTTCTATAACCCAGCAGTCTGCACCATCAATTTTTTCTGATCTCATGAGGGTGTGTGTATAGTCTGTAACCATCGACGATTCGTTAAGAATATCGTCGTTTGTGTAGTCAGACCCCATCCACCCGTCTGCCATCATTGATGGGGGTAACTTAACCATCCTCTCTATAGAGGGCATCCAGTTCCACATCTCTTTATTTCGCTTCAGAAAAGCCTGACCTCTCTCCCGCGCAGGAGCAGTGATTAATGTCATTGCCATATCTCTTCCTTTGCTCCAGCTTTTGAATTCAATAGTCCGTTCCCACGAAGGCCGGATTATTGTCATTGTCATTTGGCTTTGACTTGATATTTCGCCACTCCACTTATCGTCTGCTTTTCTTATTATTTCTGTGGCGTCCTGAGCAGCGAGCACAGAGTAGGAAAGGAGAAAAGCGAATGTTAACAATTTTTTCATAACACTAATTTTTTCAGGAATATAGTTTTAAAATTTTCTCTTCTAATTTATCTAGGGGATACTCCATCTCTGTCATAAGGTAGCCCAGCGCAACACCATCCAGCATAGCACTAAGAAAACGCATCTCATTAACCGGATCTTCGGCTCCCTGCGACTCAAAATAGCTCAGAACCATCTTCACATAGCTCTCATAGGTTTTGTAAAGCTCTTTTTCTACAATTGACATTACTGCAGGTTGGTATATAATTGTGTAGTAAAGCTTCCATAATGTACGATTCGTTTGTATCGTCTTTAGCGACTGTTTAATAAAGTATAACAGTTCTTCTTTGGTTAGTACACCATCTCTGTTTTTGTCCAGAAATTGCATTGTGCTGTTTACCCCTGACATTATTATCTCTTTCAGCAGCTCTTCTTTACTTCTGAAATAGTTATACATCAACCCTTTTGATACTCCGGCCTTTTTTGCAATATCACTAACAGTAGTTGTGTGAAATCCTTTATTGGCAAACAACTCCAGAGCTGCATCCATGATTTTATTTTTTGTATTCTCTATTAACATACTATTAAATTGTTCAAAAAAAATGACTGAACGGTCAGTCAAAGGTAGGGATGTTTTTTAAAATACCAAAAAAAGTTGCTTTTAGCTAAAAAAGCGTTTAATAAAACTGTAGTATTTGTAGGGAGGATATTTAAACGGAAAGTCAACTCTGGTAGGAGTGCACACTACTGCACGCATATTGGAAAAAGAGTCGAAACTGTGTTTGCCGTGATACTTGCCCATTCCGCTGTTCCCAATACCTCCAAAAGGGAGATTGTGATTAGAAACGTGCATTATGGTGTCGTTTATACATGCCCCTCCCGAGGATATTTTTAACAGAACCTCTTTTGCGATTTCACTTTTGCCAAAATAATAGAGTGCTAAAGGTTTTTCTCCGGAGTTAATATATTTTAACACCTCTGAAATTTCGCTGAAAGAGAACAGAGGAAGGAGAGGTCCAAAAATTTCCTCCTGCATAGCAGATGATTCAAAAGTAAGATTCTCAATAATTGATGGCGAAATATACAGGTCAGAGATATCTGTTTCACCTCCATAGCAAATTGTTCCCTCATCCAAAAGGGCTGATAATCTCTTAAAAGCATTTTCGTTTACAATTCTCGGATAAAAAGGGCTACTTTTAATATCTTCGCCATACATTTTGGCTATACTTTCTTTAATTTTTTCGACAAATGCCGCTTTCACCGACTCATGAACAAAAAGATAGTCGGGTGCGATACAGGTTTGTCCGGCATTAATGCATTTTCCCCAGGCTATTCGTTTTGCAGCAATATCAAGGTTTGCATCTTTATCGACAATGCAAGGGCTTTTACCTCCAAGTTCGAGAATTACAGGAGTAAGATATTTTGAGGCCGCCTTCATAACTACTCGTCCAACAGCAGGGCTGCCTGTAAAGAATATAACATCGAATTTTTGATTGAGAAGTATTTTATTTGTTTCCTTTCCACCCGTTACAGTTGTTATGTATTGATATCCAAATATTTCTGACATCATATCTTCAATAACACGCGCAGTTTCAGGAGCAGAGGGAGAAGGTTTCAGAACAGAGCAGCAGCCGGAGGAAATTGCTCCAACCAAGGGATTCATTAACAGTTGAAAAGGATAGTTCCAGGGAGCAATAATAAGGGCAACTCCCAAAGGTTCGGGCGTAATGTACGATGATGATGGAAACAGGAACAAAGGGGTGGAGACTTTTTTGGGTTTTGACCATTTTTTCAGATTTTTTAGATGTAGGTCAATTTCATTAATCACTAACCCAATTTCTGTAAGATATGCCTCCTGATAAGACTTTCGTAGATCTGAATAAAGAGCTTCCGCTATTTTTTTTTCAAACTTCAATATCCCTTTACGAAATCTTTTAAGACAATCTATTCTAAAGTCAGTATCCTTTGTGTTGTTTGTGTTGAAGAATCTTTTCTGAATCTGCAGAATAGACTCTATTTGCTCCTTAGAAGTCCTTTTCATCGGTCTTTTAGTTTAGGAATGATAAAGGTAGGTTTTTTTTCATTTATATTTGTGTTGATAAATTAAAA